>SKGD01000083.1 GCA_007117665.1 Alphaproteobacteria bacterium | reverse complement strand
TCCAGCAACGCCCATACTTTGTCTGAAATGTCGTGTCGTCTGTGGGATGGTTTCATATCAGCCTCCTTGCTTGCTGACATGATTCTCTCACATTTCGATTCTCGTGACTACACTATCTAACAAATTGATGCTGCATACGACAATATTGCATGCCGCGCGGTATTTTTGGTCAGACTTCATTCATTTCGTAAAGTTTTGACCCTAGGGTCAAAACTCACAGCTTTCATGCATTCTGCGCGAGTTAAATTTTCAGGGGATGTTTGTAAAAAGCGCGCAGAGCATAGCCGTCGCTATGGTCAAGCGGTTTGAGCAAACAGACACGAAAATTTGCCGCGCCCTTTCGGGTGACAAAACAAAAAGAAATTAACATCACTTTTCCCGCTTGAATATGCTTTGGCATGTCCCACGCGTGAAAAATTTGCTCCTTTCTTTTTGTTTTGTCACAGAATTGCATGAAAGCTGTGAGTTTTGACCCTAGCGCGTCCGGCGATCGCCGGACATTGCCACATGAATGGGCGCACCGACATATTGCTGCACATCGCGCAATTTCAGGCGGTAGATATAAGTTGATTCCAAAACGCGCTGGACGTAATTGCGGGTTTCATAAATCGGGATTAACTCGACCCAGTCCACAAGGTCAATCTCCCCCTTGCGCGGGTCGCCAAATTCACGCAACCAGCGATCCGCACGCCCCGGACCGGCATTATAGGCCGCCAGCGCCAACGCATAAGAACCGTCATAACGGCGGATCATTTCTTCGAGATAGGCCGCGCCCAGACGGATATTATGATCCGGCCGGTCAACCAGCCATGATTGCTGGTGTGCGATCCCCAATTTACGGGCTGTCTCCGCCGCCGTCGCCGGCATTAGCTGCATCAGGCCGCTGGCGCCGGCATGACTGCGGGCGGCAAAATCAAACTCGCTTTCCTGACGGATCAACGCATGAACCAACGCCCATTCAACCCGGTCAATCCCCCGCAAACGCGACAAAATCGTCGGATAGGCATGATCAACCAGCATAATATTTTTCTGCAACCCCGCCTTGGCGACCTGAATGGCATTATGGTGGTGGTCGAGACTGGTGGCCAGCTCGGCCAGCGCATAATATTCATCCGGTGTGTCAATCTGCCGCGACAAGGCATTGAGGAACGCCGTTGTGTCACGGCGCATACCGGCCGCGTGTAACAGCCTGACGGCCTGCACCATTTCATTGGCGTTCAGGGCAATCTTAGCTTCAATCGTCCGGCGCGGGATGAATTGTTCCGGCGGCGTCTGAGCCGCGTCAAGCCGCGCCATCGCCAACTGGCCGTAATAAGTAATCTGGTGACGGGCAGCCGCGCGATACCACTGATCGGCGATACCGGCATGCCCCAGATCCTCGCTGGCGCGTCCCGCCCAATAAGCGCCGCGCGACCGGCTTATGGGCGATGATGTACGATGATACAGCGCCTCGAAATGCTCAAAAGCGCGCCACGGTTTTTCAATCTTCAGAGCGAGGAAACCAGCCAGAAACTCAGCCTGCGCGAACGGGAATCCTTCTTTTTGCTGGTGCCGCGACACCAGCATATAAGCATCCTCGAACTTGCCTTCCTGTATCAAACGCCGGGCGATAATGTGACGCTCGCGCCACCAATCCGGCAAATTGGTGACCATCTCTGCGGGCGGGGGAGCATGCAATATTTCCATCGCCCCGAAATCACGATTATTCACCCGCCGCCATTTAAGCCTTTCATAAAGCAACCCCGGATCACGCGAAAGATGTGCGGGTACGTTGGCAATCGCAGCATCGACCCCTTGCTGGCCTTCGGCAACGGCGATACGTGCCTGCACCAGAGCCGGATAGCCATCCCCCAGCAAGGCTGCAAGGGAACGGGCATTGGTGTAATGCTGGCGAAACAGCAAATGATCCATCCGCACATGATGGGTTTCGCGGTCGATATGACTGCCATAGCTTTGTAGAAAACGTTTCTGGTCATCGGGGGACATCAGGGTCGTACGCCACCACCCGCCCAGAGTATCACGCAACGCATCCATGCGGTTGGTGCGTTGCAAGGCCGCCAGATAAGCATACATGCCGTCAGCCGTCTGGGGCGCATGCTCTGAAAACCAGCCGGTTATATCGGAATCGGCAATGCCGCGCTCACGCAGTAATGCCCGTTCGGCAGACAGCCTGAGCCGCGCCTGATGCGGCCAGTCGGGATTTTGCCGGATAAAACCCGCAATCCGTTGAAACGCCGGCTTGCCATGCTCTTCCTTATAGGCGTACCAGTAAAATAATTTGGCCACCAGCGGATCGCGTGCGCGCGAGGCAAGCGTCTCGGCATTCCGCCACTGGCCGGCATTAATCGCCTTGATCATCTCAACCGCATGACGTTGATTTTCGGATGAGATGTGCCCTTGTACCGCCAAAGCAGGCGGGACGCTAAAAAACAGCGCCGCAGCGAGCAAAACAAGCCATCGCGCAGATTTCTTGCCAAAGCCCTGAACTGGCGCTATTGTGCGCTTTTGGTGATTGTGTGCGCAGGAGAATAACAAGCCATGTTCAGTGGATCGATAACAGCTTTGATAACCCCGTTTCGTAACGGCGAAATTGATTGGACGGCTTTTGACAATCTTGTCGAATACCAGATTGATCAGGGTACGCATGGCGTTGTTCCTTGCGGCACGACAGGGGAGTCTCCCACTCTTACTCATGATGAACACAAGCGCATTGTCGAACGATGCATTGATATCGTCAAGAAAAGAATTCCGGTCATCGCCGGGACAGGATCGAACAGCACCGCCGAAGCCGTCGATTTCACGACCCATGCCAAAAATGCCGGTGCCGATGCCGCGTTGATCGTGACGCCTTATTACAACAAACCGACACAGGACGGGCTTTACGCGCATTATCACCATATCGCCAGCCACGTTGATATCCCGATTATTATTTACAATATTCCCGGCCGCAGCGTCATCGACATGGCGCCTGAAACAATGGGGCGGCTTGCGCAATTGCCTAATATTGTCGGGGTCAAGGATGCAACGGGCGATTTATCCCGCGTGAAAAAACAGCAATTTAGCTGCGGCGATGATTTTTGCCAGCTTTCCGGCGAAGACGGCATGATTTACGATTATCTCGACAAGGGCGGGCACGGCATTATTTCAGTGACGTCGAACATAGCCCCCGCACAATGCGCCGCCCTGCATAATGCGTGGCAAAAAGGCGACAAGAAAACCGCAAAAAAAATCCAGACGGCATTGATGCCCCTGCATGACGCGCTTTTTTGTGAAACCTCACCGCAACCGGTTAAATACGCGCTCAGCACCATCGGACTTTGTACGGATGAAGTCAGGCTGCCGCTTGTCCTCGCATCCAGAGCCGCGCGAAAAGCCGTTGATGATGCGCTTTATGATCTTGGGATGACCGCAAGCCCCGCTGACCCGGCAGTCGCCGCCGCACAGGCTCATGGCTAAAAAAAACAAAACCGGCATGATATCAACCAATACGACGGTGGCGGATAATCGCCGCGCCCGCTTTGATTACCAACTGGAAGAAACATTCGAGGCCGGATTACAACTTACCGGAACCGAAGTTAAATCGTTGCGTCTGGGACAGTGCAGCATCAACGAATCCTATGTCGGACCAAAGGGTAATGAAATTTTCCTGTTTAATGCAAATATCCCCGAATATCAGCAAGCCGGACACCACTTACAGCATGAACCGACCCGCATACGGAAATTACTTCTGTCGCGCCGTGAGATAAACAGGCTGATCGGCGCGGTCAGCCGCGAAGGCTATACGATTATTCCGACCCGTCTCTATTTCAACGCCCGCGGTGTGGCCAAGCTGGAAATTGCGCTGGCCAAAGGCAAGAAACAGCATGATAAGCGCGAAACCATCAAACAGCGCGACTGGGGCCGCCAGAAACAGCGGATCATGAAAAACAACACATAAAGCCCGACCGAAAGCCTGCCTTCTGGGCGATCATTTCTATCTTAAAGGGGCTCTCCCCGCGAGACTTTTTTTAGGGTTGGATGCCCGATTCCCCCTACACCAAGGCTTCGGAGAACAGACAAGACGGGTATGACAGGAGAGTGGCCGGGCGCGAGGGATCTGCGTCCCTCGCCGCCACTGCCGGAGACAGAGCTGGCCTAAAAGCACAAAATGCTAGCCTGCTGCTTTTTTACCTGCCGCTTCCTTGACGTCCGCCGCACCATTATCAGCGGTAGCATTATCAGAATCCGGTCCGGTCAGCATCGCATCGGCAACAATACCGGCATTTTTACGAATTTGGTTTTCCAGCTTTGCCGCCATATCAGGATTGTCACGCATAAATTGCTTGGCGTTTTCGCGCCCCTGCCCGACACGTTGACTGTCATAGGAGAACCATGCACCTGATTTTTCGACAAAATTACCCTGTACGCCCAAATCCAGCAATTCACCGGTCTTGGAGATGCCTTCGCCGTACATAATATCAAATTCGACCTGACGGAAGGGCGGTGCCATCTTGTTTTTAACAACCTTGACCCGCGTCTGGTTTCCGACCACTTCGTCCCGATCCTTGATTGCGCCGATCCGGCGAATATCAAGACGCACGGAAGAATAAAATTTCAGCGCATTACCGCCGGTCGTGGTTTCGGGAGAGCCGAACATCACCCCGATTTTCATACGAATCTGGTTGATAAAGACAACCACCGTGCGCGAACGGGAAATCGAGCCTGTCAGTTTCCGCAACGCCTGACTCATCAACCGTGCCTGCAAGCCAACATGGCTGTCGCCCATTTCGCCTTCAAGTTCGGCGCGCGGCACCAAAGCCGCCACAGAATCAATCACCAGAACATCCAGCGCCCCCGACCGCACGAGCGTATCGGCAATTTCGAGTGCCTGTTCGCCCGCATCGGGCTGGGAGATCAAAAGATCATCAACATTCACGCCCAGCTTCTTGGCATAGGACGGATCAAGCGCATGTTCGGCATCGACAATCGCGCAGGTTCCGCCGGTCTTTTGGGCTTCGGCAATCACATGCAGTGCCAGCGTTGTTTTACCAGAGCTTTCCGGCCCATAAATTTCAACGATTCGCCCCCGCGGCAAGCCGCCAATTCCCAAAGCGATATCCAGCCCCAAAGATCCGGTTGATACGGATTCAACTTCCATCGGGTTATGCTCGCCATTGAGCTTCATCACCGAGCCTTTGCCGAAAGCGCGTTCAATCTGCGACAAGGCGGCATCGAGCGCTTTTTGCTTGTCTGCGGTTGATATCTTATCCATGGAATCTCCTGTCTTGAGCTTGGTTACCGTCATTTTCCTATCCTTTTTCTTTGCACAATTTGCGGGACGATGCAATGGATTCGCAAGAGTTGCCCCGTGTTATCTGTTTTAAATGTACACTATTTGTTCACACTGTAAAGAAAAAAGAACAAAAAAAGAACTTTGGCGGGGTTTTAACCCATATTTGTTCCCTGTTATTTTTTGTAGGGATTATACACTGCCATGATCACGATGGACAAGCCGCAGCATAAAGGGATGAAACGAAAGAGAAAGTCAGTCTTCCAGCGCCTCTTTCACCTTGGCGGCAAGCTGTTTCAGGGTAAAGGGCTTGCCCAAAAACCAGATATTTTCGCCCATATGATCCTTGAGCTTTTCTTCCGTATAGCCGGAAATAAAAATAATCTTCATTTTCGGGTTATCTTCGCGCAGCGTCTTTGCCAGTGTCGGGCCGTCCATATTGGGCATAATCACATCGGTAATCAGCAAGTCAATATGCTTGCCCTGCTCTTGCTCTTCGGCGAAAAGGGATAGCGCGGCTTCGCCGCTATCGGCCTCCAGCATTTCATAGCCCTTATTGGCCAGTGCGCGCGCGCTGAAAGTGCGGACGGCATCTTCATCTTCGACCAGCATGATACGCGCCGTACCGGTCAGGTCACGCGTTTCATCCTCAATCATTTCTGTGCTGCTATCTTCGCGCTCTGCTTCTTCATCCAGACGCGGCAGATAGATCGTAAATGTTGTCCCCTTGCCGACTGTGCTGTCAACATCCAGATACCCGCCTGTCTGGCGGATAATACCGTACACCGTTGCCAGCCCCAGCCCGGTTCCGGCGCCGACTTCCTTGGTCGTGAAAAACGGCTCGAAAATACGGCTTTTAATATCGGGGGGGATGCCCGTACCGTCATCGGAAACCGCCAGCGTCACCCAGCGGCCGGGCGGCATCATATCGCTTCCCATTTCGATCGCGGCATCATTATCAAACGAATCCGTCATAATTGTCAGCTTGCCACCTTCGGGCATGGCATCCCGCGCATTAACGGCCAGATTGATCATGACCTGTTCCATCTGGCCGACATCAACCTTCACCAGCCCGATATCAGACCCGTGCCGGACATCGAGATCGATATTCGCCCCGATCAACCGCCGCAGCAAGTGTGACAGCTCGGTCAGGATATCGCCCAGATCCTGCACTTTCGGGCGCAAGGTCTGCTGGCGGGAGAAAGCCAGAAGCTGGCGCACGAGATTCGCCGCCCGGTTGGAGTTTTGCTTGATCTGCATAATATCGGAAAAAGACGGATCACCCGGCTTGTGCCGCAGCAATAACAAGTCGCAAAAACCGATCATCGCCGTCAAAAGATTGTTAAAATCATGCGCTACCCCGCCGGCAAGCTGGCCGATCGCCTGCATTTTCTGGGACTGAACGAATTGCGCTTCCAGCTCCTTTTGCTGGGTCTGGTCGATAAAATGCAGGACGATATTGCGACTATCCGCCAGACGTCTCGCATACATCAGGACGGCGACCTCACGGTCGCGCCCCAAAAGAGTTATATCCATCGGCGCGCTGATTTTCTGATCCTGATTTTTCAAGCGCAACGTCTCCAACGCCATAGCGCGATCCTGATCCTTGATGAGCGCTTCGAAATGACGCCCCTCAACATCGGCAATGCTATAGCCCAGCATATTGGCCAGCGCCGGATTACAATCCGCCAGCACCGCATCGGAATTCATGATCGCAATCCCCAGCGGCGCCTGTTCATAAAAACGGCGGAACTTGTCTTCCGAAGCTTCCAGCGCCTGCCGCATCGCGCGCTCGGCCGTCAGGTCATGAACAACCCCCCGCGTCCGGACAATGCCGCTGCCTTCATGCACGACAGCCTGTGACACAGATGCCGAAAATGTTTTGCCCGCCGGCCCCTTCATCGTCACTTCTGTGATCTGCTTGGCACCGCCGCCGGGCACAACATCATAAGGATGCGCGTTATCCGGCACTTTTTCCAGATAGGTATGTAATGTGCCTTCGGCCAGAATTGTGTGAATATCCTCGCCCAGCCACCGCGCGAATGTCGCATTTACAAAGACAAAACGGCCATTTTCATCGACAGAAAAGAACCCCACCGGCGCATTATCGGTGAAATCGATCAGCTTTTCACGCTCATCGCGGATCGCCTTGTCAATTTCACGCCGCCGCGTGATATCATCCACCCGCCAATGAACGTAACCCGCCCAGTTAGCAACGGGCTGCGCGGTGATCTGGAACCACGCATCACTGTCATTTTGCATGGTTTTCAATTCAATCGAATCCGTCAGCCCGCGATGTGCCTGATCGGCCAGTGTACGGAGATGCCCCAGCGCTTCTTCATCTGCCTGAAACAAGCGCGACAAACTGTCCAGCGACGGCTCGCCAAACGGCTTACAAAATGTCCGGAATCGCTCATTGGCATAAATAACATTATCCGCTGCATCGGTAATCAACCGCCCGCCGCGACTGCCTTCCATCACTTCTCGGATGATTTCATAAGAACTGCTCTTGCGGTGCTGCGCCCGCCGGAAGCCCTTTACGCCAAAGACCAACCCCAGCACGGCCAGAAAGGCAAGGATGGCCATCGCCGCCGCGTCACGGTCAACACCCAGCCATAAAACCGCAGCTACGCACCCGCCCATATATAAAAGCGAGAAGAGAAAAATCACCATCCAGCCACGTAACCAGCCTTTTTGCAAAGGCGGCGCAACAAGATCAGGCATTTTGTGATGCCGGGCGATAAAGGCTGTGTGGTCGAGCTTCATAACGCGCAGATGATAAACGATAAAAAGCCGAAGGCAAAAAGGATTTTACACCCCGGACACAAGTTTATAAGCGGCCTTTGAGCTTGAAAACATACGAAATGATCTCAGCCACAGCCTTGTAATGTTCGGCAGGGATCACTTCATCAATATCGACCGTGTCGTATAGAATCCTTGCCAAGGGCGGGTTTTCATACAGGGTAATATCATGTTCTTTGGCAACCTCCCGGATCCGCAACGCCATATCGTCAATCCCTTTGGCCACACAAACCGGCGCATCCATTTTGTCGGGATCATATTTCAATGCGATCGAAAAGTGGGTCGGGTTGGTGATAATCACATCTGCCTGCGGGACGGCCTGCATCATGCGCTGGCGGGATTTTTCCGCACGGAGTTGCCGCAATTTCGCGCGCACATGCGGATCCCCTTCCGTTTGCTTATACTCATCCTTGACTTCCTGACGGGTCATCCGGATTTTCTTCATATGTTCGGTGCGCTGGAACGCGACATCAATCACCGCAATGACGATCAGCGCCACCAAAATTCCCGCCATCAGGCGCATCACCAGCAATAACAGCTCATACAGCGTTACCTGAACCGGCGCGCCGACCAGATGCTCAATCGCTCCGTAAAAAGGATACAGTAAGACCAGTCCCACCGTTGCGATAATCGATATCTTCAAAACACCTTTGGCGAACTCCATCAAGGCACGTTTTGAAAAAAGCCTTTTAAGTCCCTGAATTGGCGATATTTTGCTTAAGGATGGCTTGATCGCACCGGGGGCGAATAACGGGCCGACCTGCACAAAAGGCCCGATAAAGGCGGCAAACATCAACACCAGAAACGGCAGCGCCAATATGCCTAAAATCCCCCAGAAAGAATCCCCCAACGCCATCGCCACGCCACCCGGCCCCGATGGAAAGGCGTGCGCATGTTCGATATAGCTTCGCATGTGGTTGGTCAGGCTGCGCATGACATGAGCGCCCAGCGTGCCGATCAGGATTGTCGCCGTCAGCAGCATAATCCAGTTATTCAGCTCCCGCGACAGCGCCACCTGCCCCTTTTTGCGGGATTCTTCGATCCGTTTGGGGGTGGGGTCTTCGGTCTTTTGAGCATCATCTTGCTGTTCGCCGTCACTCATCCCTTTATTCTACCTTGCTAAAATGAACAAACCCCCAAAGGAACGCATGCCTAGGGTCTGACCCTAGCCGCCACTGAGGAAAAACAACATGCTATCCTCGAATTTCGACAGCCAGAACAGCAAAATCGCCGAGATCGTCAGTGACAACGTCACAAAAGACAGCATAATCTGGGACGGCAGCGCAATCAGGAAAACCTGTATCTGGGGCATCAGCCGCGTCAACACGCCCATCCCGACATAAACCAGCAACGAAATCACAATAAAGGGCGAGGCAATTTGTATCCCGACCAGAAAACTAGCAGCCATCGCCCGTGAGATCATCTCGGCCATTGATCCGCTATCGGGGATACTGCCGACCGGGAATAATTCATAACTGCCGACCAGCCCGTAAATCAGCAAATGATGCATGTTGGTCGCGAACAGTAATATAACCCCCGTCACCGATAATAACGCCCCGGCCAGCGAGCCTTGCGTTGCCGAGCCGGGATTGAAGACCTGAGCGTTGCCAAGGCCGGACATCGTGGAAATGACCATTCCGGCCGTATCCAGCGCCGCCATGAAAATGCGCGCAATCGTACCGAAAAACAAACCGATCACAAATTCCATCACGATCAGGCTGAACAAAACCAGCGTTGTCGGCACCGGATCCGGCAAATAGGGCAAAACCAGCGGCGACAACACCAAAGACAGCCCCAGCGCAATGTAAAGACGGATATTTTGCGGGGTGAAGCTGTCGCCAACACCGGGCATGATCATCATTGCCGTGCCGATTCGTACAAAGGTCAGCATAAAAGCAAAAACCCCTTGCACCAGAAACTGCTCAAGCAACGACATGAATGAATCCTGACCTTAGTTGATGCCGATCATGCGGTCGGCCAAAGATTGCATAAAAGCGATCATGATCGCGGCAAATCCGGGGAAAAATACAAATAATGACAAAAAGATCGCAATGATCTTGGGGACGAAAACCAGCGTGATTTCCTGTACCTGCGTCAAGGCCTGCAACAGGGCAATCCCCACCCCGACAATAAGGCCGATCAGCATCGGCGGCGCACCGATCTGCAGGGCGATCAAAATCGCCTCCCGCACTGTTTCAATGACTTCGGTTTGTTCCATGGAAGCGATTATAAAGGAAAGAGGCGTATAGATAAAAGGCCGGAAAAAACTTTTCCCCTGTGCAATCTTATCACGCGTAAAAAGCCCCCCTAAAAACCGTCATGCCCTACCACCCTCCCCCTGTCATGCCCGCCTTGAGCGGGCATCCAGGAAAATAGCAGCAAATGCGTATGGATCCCCGCTCGGGGGCGGGGATGACAAGAAATATGAGGGCGAGGGTGACGGGAAAATTCTCAATTGTCATGCCCGCCTTGAGCGGGCATCCAGCCATAACGCAAAGTGAGCCTACCCAATAAGAATCTAAATCGGCATCCGCATGATTTCCTGATAGGCATTAATCATGCGGTCACGCACCGCGACAACTGTCTGAAGCGTCACCTCGGCGGCGCTGACAGCCTGCACGACATCGGTCAGGTCGGCCTTGCCGATCACCGCGTCAGCCGAGGCCTTTTCCCCGGCACGCATTGTGTCGATCGAATTAACTGCCGCCTTTTTAACCAGATTGCCGAAAGATACCTGATCGCCGCCCGTCACGCGCGCGGCCTGCCCCATGCCCTGCATGTTCTGATAGATGCCTGCGGCCTGTGCCGGATTGATTTTATCGACCATGATTTATCCTGTCTCTTGTACGTTTACCCGTTCATTATAGCATTAATGACCTTGCTTTAAAAAGGCCGCTTACTGCTTACTGTCTTAAAATACCAATCGTCTGCATAATCATGTTACGGCTTTGTTCGATCATCCCCAGATTGGCTTCGTACGAACGCTGGGCTTCCTGCATGTCCATTGCCTCAATCAACGGATTGACGTTAGGCATCCGCACATAACCACTTTCGTCCGCGCCGGGATGATCCGGCATATATTTGGTGATAAACGGCCGCTGGG
>SKGD01000033.1 GCA_007117665.1 Alphaproteobacteria bacterium | reverse complement strand
TATTATTTTTAAAAACAAATAAATTATATAAAGTATATTTTTAAAATTACTTAAATAACAAGACGCCATAAATTGGAAATGTTTTTTGCTTTTTTCTTGACAATACATCGTCAATAGGTTACGTTCTAGGTAACAAATATCTTTTTTATTATGCAACTCATAGGAAAGGAGATGTAACATGAAAAAGAACATAGAAAAAAACACGCCCAAGACCGAGCGCGAGATTGCAATGGAAAAAGCGCGCAAGGGGCTGCTTCTTAACGAGAGTCAGCGTGGGCTTTTGATCTCTCAAAGCACAGGCATTTTGCCCGGTACGCTGCGAAGCCTGTCTTGCGGGCGGTTCGGCTCTCTGGCCGGACGTTTTACCACAGCAACGATCGGCGCGGCAAAAAACCGCCGCACAGAGCGCAACGATGCCGGCTTCTTGATGTGGGTCTATGCGATGAGCCTGCCGGCTTACGAGATCGCCTGAACCGACAAACGTTTTCTTCCTCTATAACACACCTACGGGTGCTGCCTGAAACAGGCAGCACCTTTATCTTTTGGCGGCACGTTGCAGCCGGTCATTAATCGCCATACCAACTCCGTGACCGGGAATTGCCATCACGGCAATGGCGGAATGGCCGGGCTGGTCGAGATCATGCAACATGGCGAATAAATTGGCAGCGGCCTCATATAAATCGCCCTCCGGGCTGAGATTTCGTATCATTTCTTCGGGCAGATCCTTTGCGGCCCCGCCGCCGCGCACCCCCATAAACCGGATCGACCCGAACGCCAGTAAAGCCTCGCCGGGCAATAGATCCACAGCCTCAAGACGAACCGGCACAGACGGCGCATAATGGCGCAAAAGCTGCCCCGGTGACGATGGCTGCTCCCCGTCCTGCAACGTCTGGCCGGTTACAATATCCATCCCCAGAACGTCGGCCAGCATTTCGGGCGTAATGCTCCCCGGCCGCGCCAGAACCGGATCCCGGCCTGACAAATCAATTACCGTTGATTCCAGCCCGACATCACACGCCCCACCCGCCAGCACCATATCAACCCGCCCTTGCAGGCTTTGCATGGCATGAGCAGGCGTGGTCGGACTTAACAGGCCGGATCGATTGGCGCTCGGCGCGGCGACTGGCACACCCGCCGCCTGCAAAAGCTGCCGGGCGATCTTATGGCGCGGTACACGCACCGCCAGAGTCGGCAGGCCGGCACTGCATAAATCAGAAACCGGACAATCAGCGCGGCGCGGCAAAATCATCGTCAGCGCCCCCGGCCAGAATGCCGCGGCCAGCTTGCGCGCGCGCGCATCCATCCCCACCAGTGCCGCAGCGGCCTCCAGATCAGCCACATGCACAATCAACGGATTAAAATGCGGCCTGTCCTTGGCCTCGAAAATCCGCGCCACCGCCCGTCCGTCCAGCGCGTTCGCGCCCAGACCGTAAACTGTTTCCGTCGGGAAAACCACCAACCCGCCCTTTTTCACAAGAGCAGCAGCGGCGGCAATGCCTTGCGAATCTGCTTGTATAATTCTGGTCATGATGCCGCCTCGCCGTTTTGTTCACGGCAGGCAGGCATGTGCAGGACACCGCCTGTTTGCGGTGCGGCAACCCCGGTCGTTGTCGGCAGGCTCAACGGCAGCCCCAAAACCGACCGCACCGCCAGATAGGCGAAGCCTTCGGCCTCCAGCGCGTCACCGTCCCACCCCAGATCATCCACGGTTCGCACCGGAATATTCAGCCGCCGCGCCAGCATATCCATGACAAAGCGATTATGACGCCCGCCGCCCGTGACATACAAGGCGCGCGGCATATCCGGCAAGTGACGAAACCCGGCGGCGATGGATTGCACGGTGAAAGCCGCCAGCGTTGCCATCGCATCCGGTGCGGATAAGGACGCCAAAAGCGCATTAACGTCCCATTCATCACGATCCAGCGATTTGGGCGGTTTGCGGTCGAAATAAGAGTGAGACAACAAGGCTTCCAGCACTGTCTCACTCGCCTGTCCCTGCCGCGCATACAGGCCGCTTTCATCAAAATCATGCCCGGTGCGGGTCTTCATGTAATCATCCATCAACGCATTGCCGGGGCCTGTGTCAAACGCCAGAATCTCATCCGGGCGGGCGCCGATATAGGTCATATTGCCGACCCCGCCAATATTCAGGATCGCCGCCGGTTTTTCCAAATCCGCTGCCAGCGCCGCATGGTAAAGCGGGATTAAGGGCGCTCCTTCGCCGCCGGCTGCGACATCAGCGCTGCGGAAATCATAGACCACAGGAATCCCGCAGAGCCGCGCCAGCATGCCGCCATGGCCGATCTGCCATGTAAAGCCGTCCTGCGGGGCATGAAAGACGGTCTGGCCGTGAAAGCCGATCAGGTCAATATCGGCGGGATTCATTTCCGCCCGCGCCAGCACCCAGTCCACGGCAGCCGCGTGTGCCTGGGTCATGGCCAGCGCCGTCCGGTTGATGCGCCCGTCAGGATCTTCGCGCTGCCCCAGGCAGGTGCGCAGTTGCGCGCGCAGATCATCATCATAAGGCATGGATATAAAATGCAGCCGCCGGGCAAAGCCAACGCCGTCCGTCCGGATCAGCGCCGCATCGATCCCGTCCAGCGATGTGCCGGACATCAGGCCAATAACGGTATAGACTTTTTCCGTGTTCATGCTTATACAAATACCCCATGAGCAAATATAAGTCGGACTTCCTGAATATACTCGACCAGCGCGGTTTTATCCATCAATGCAGTGATGTCGATGCGCTGGATCAAAAACTGTCCGAAGGCGTCCAGAGCGCTTATATCGGCTTTGACGCCACCGCGCAATCCCTGCATATCGGGAACCTGACCGGCATTATGATGTTGCACTGGTTTCAGGCCTGCGACCACAAGCCGATAACGCTGATGGGCGGCGGCACATCGAAAATCGGCGATCCGTCTTTTAAGGACGAACAACGCAAATTGATGGATGACGACACCATCAACACCAATATCGATCACATAAAAAACACCTGCTTCCGGCAATTTTTGCGCTATGGGGATGGCGAAACGGATGCGCTGATGGTCAATAATAATGACTGGCTGGACGGGCTGAAATATTTGTCTTTCCTGCGCGATTACGGGCGTTATTTTACCATCAACCGTATGTTGTCGTTTGATTCCGTCAAAACGCGGCTCGAACGCGAAAGCCCGCTATCCTTGCTGGAATTCAACTATATGGTCATGCAGGGCTATGATTTTCTGGAACTGCACCGCCGTTACGGCACGGTTTTGCAAATGGGGGGTTCCGACCAGTGGGGCAATATTATTAACGGTGTCGATCTGGGGCACAAGGCTGATAAAAAGCAGCTTTTTGCCCTCACCGCGCCGCTTTTGACCACGCCGGACGGCAAAAAGATGGGCAAAACCGAAAATGGCGCGGTGTGGCTGAATGCCGCGATGCTAAGCCCCTATAATTACTACCAATACTGGCGCAATGCCGATGATGTGATGGTCGGCACGCTTTTGCGCCGCTTCACGACGCTTGCGCTGGACGAGATTGCCAGACTCGAAGCGCTGGCCGGGCAGGAAATCAACGAAGCCAAGAAAATTCTGGCCTTTGAAGCGACAAAAATCTGTCACGGCGAAGACGAAGCCCGCAAGGCAGCCGATACCGCGCAAAAAGTATTTGAACAAGGCGGCGTTGGCAGTGACCTGCCCAGCATCGAAATCGAGAAAGCCCGGCTGACCGGTGGCATTGCCCTGCTGGATTTGCTGATCGAATCCGGCCTTGCCGCATCCAAAGGCGAAGCGCGACGGCTGGTGCAGGGCGGCGGCGTCCGGCGCAATGATGAAATCATCACCGATATTGCCTATACCGCCCATGACAACGACATCGCCGCCGAAGGCCACATCAAGCTTTCCGCGGGGAAAAAGCGCCATGCGCTGGTGCGCGTCAGATAGTTTTTTGCAAGTGCCTACCAACGCACACTCCATGATGAACAACACAAAAAACCAGAGCGACACAAGCAACGCACCCCATGACGAACAACACAAAAAAGCCAGAGCGAACAGCGTTTGTCAGGGGGCAGGCGCAAGGAACGACATGTACAAACCGTACATGAGTGACGCAGCAACGCACCCCATGACGAACGATGAAGGCTTTTAATCCGCTTCGAACAGCATCCGGCGTAAAATCCCCGGCGTCAATGCTGCCAGAGGGTTGACGCGGACGGTGGGGCTTTTGGTGTCACCTTCGATTTCGTAGGTTGCGGCGATGACGCCGCCGCCGCGACCGCCGGTTAGTATGTCACCGATGAGGGGGATGCTGCCGATCATTTCGTTGATCATTGACATGGGGGCGACGGTGCCGTTGATGGCGATTGTCTGGGCGCGGTTGTCGATCTCGCCGGAGAAGGTCAGTCCTAGAGACGAGCCGGAGGTACGGCCATCCCGGACGACATAAAGATCGCCGCCCTGCCGGATATGCCAGCCGAAATCAGCCTGAAGGCGGGCAAAATAGATTCCTTCGGCACCCAGAAGCTGTGGCAGGCCTGCGGGGCTGATGGCGCTGACGAGGCGCGCCAGAGCCGGGGCGTTCACCACCCGGAAATCAAGCATTTCAGCCACGCCGGACAACACACGCGGACGGTCGACATTGATAGATTCTCCTTGGATGACCAGCCTGCCGCCCTGAATATTTTCATACATGTCAAAGGCGCGTAACGTCGCGCCGGCATCATCGGCTTCGAGCCGGAACACAAGCTTGCCGCGATCGTCAGGGCGCAGACGCAGGTAAATATCGCCCCGTCCGGCCACCGCGTCCATTTCCAGTTGGTTCAGGAGCCCCTGACGATCGAGATCAAGATAGATTTTAGCACGATCGATAATCCGCGCATCATGGGTACGCATGCGATTGACATTGACCGATGCGATAATCGGCGGCCCGTCATAAGCGCCTTCACGCCTCTCTCCCTTGCCGAGGAAAGGCCGCGCATCCAAAAAAGCGCCAGTAATGCCGAGTTTTAACAAGCCGGACGGGGCAGTTTCAAATTCAATGCGGAATTCATTTTCATCCAGCGTGAAAACAGGGATCGTGCCACGGCGCAAGGTGCTGCCGCCGCCTTCGACAACAAAAGCCAGCCGCGCATCACGCAATCTGGTTTGCGGTGTTGTAATTTCAAGATCGCGTACTTCGGTAATATAGCCGTTCCTGAAAATCGCCTTGGCGCTGCCGCGGCCTTCCGTGCCTGCGCCTTCGACATGGCGCAAGGGCTGGACGGTCAGCACCGCCGGGGTCAGGTCGGCCTTGATATCTGCCTCGGCGCGCCCGCCGCCAAATTCAGTATAAGTCACATCAATCGGCACCGTGCCGGTAATCCAGTCTTCGAGATCGACCCCCAGCCGCGCCCGCAGGGAATCATCCGTCTCCAGCTTTGCCTGAACCTGACTGGAAAAAGCGCGCCCTTCGCTTTCCAGAAACTGTTTCCAGTTAAAATCAATCGGTCGTCCGCCCAACAGCGCCTGTCCAGCCAGAATTGCCGCGCCATCCTCGACACGCAATCGCAACGGCCCGCCCGTCAGATCAAGATCCCGGACAATATTGGGCAGGACAACACTCCCCAGAGATCCGTCAACCTTGACAATGACCTGTTCGGCCAGCAAGTCGCGGATCGTCGGAAATGACACGTCAATATCCAGCGTCGCATCGCCGCGCACCTGATCAACATCGATGCCGATATCCTCCTGTGTCATCTCGATCGGTTCACGCGCAATATAATGGAAAACATCCTGCAGCGGCCCTTTCAAAGACACGGTAATCGCTGCCATACCGCCGCCTTCGACGATACGGTCAAGCACAACCCGGCCTTTTTCTACGGCCATGTTCTTCAGCGTGCCTTTCGTAACGTCGATCGTCAGCGTATCATCCGCGAACACGCCCGCACCGGACGCCCCCCGCACCGGCGCCAGCGGATTGCGGTAGTCAATATCCATATCATGCACCTTGAAAGACGCCTCGACACCCGACAAATCGACGCTGAGCTGGTCGCCATCCGCGTCAGATGTCCGTGCGACCGTCAGATCAAAGCGTGCCGCAATATCGGAAAAAGTCCCGCCCGACAGATTTTCCGTCAGCCATATTTCCGACCCGTCCCCGCGCATCACATCCGGCCAGAGCGGCGCAATTTTTTCCTGCGGCAGGGACGCAATACCGATCTTGACCGGGGCGGTGAACCCGTCTCCGTTCAGCCGGACATCACTGGCCAGATCCAGCATGATACCACCCGCACCGATTGCAAAGCGCGATAGTCCCAGATATTGCGCAGCATGGTCATAACGTGCCTGTAACATCAGGGAATCATAAGGAAACGGCGCATCATAAACCCCGTCCAGCATCAGGGTTCCGTCTTTGGCAACCAGATCCACGACAATATCCGCGGGGTTCAGTTCATGATCCAGCGTTGCATTAATACGCCCGTTCAGGACGATTTCATGATCGTTCAGAAAAGACAGCGTATCGATCTTGTGCGCCAGCGGTCGCGGATCAAAATTTGTCAGGTTGAGCGCCGCATGGATCGTTTCATCGGTGCGGTGATAGGAAAGATCAACCTCCAGATGCGCCTGTTTTTCAGGTGCGCCGGGCATATCCGCCTTGACCGCTACGGCCAACCCTTCGGTTTCACGGCGAAATGTCATGTCAATCGGCGACATAAACCATGTGATGCCCATATTGTAATCTTCGATCAAAAGCCGCGCATCATTGATAGCTATGCTGTTCAGGTGGGATAAGGGCGATGTTGATTCAAGCTCCTGCACCGGTTTTGACAATGTCTCAAGAATCGTCATCAAGGCCATATCATCATGATCGACCTCTTCGACCGGGGCAGAATCATACTCATTGAGGGACAGTAAAAAACGATTATCTTCCGTCCGCAATAAATGGACGGTGGGGCGTTCCAGCGTAATTGTCTGGGGTTTGATCCGGCCGATGAATAATCCCGGCGTATAAAGCCCCAAAGACACATTTTCAACATCCAGGATTTTGCGGTCGGCGCGATATAGCTCGATCCCGTCAACCGACAGGATTAACGGGCCTTGAAAATCCGGCCATTCAACCGCGGCCTTTGAAAAGCGCACATCATAATCATTGGCCGGATCGCGCAGTGCCTGTTCAATATGATCACGTGCAAAAGTAATATCCACCGGCCCGGACGCCAGCATCCAGACCAGAACCCCCAGCACCAGCAAAAAACAAACCGCCACAACAGCCAGGCCTTCCAGTATCAGGCTTGTGCTGCGGGAAATAATTTTTTGCGCATATTGCTTCATAAGAAAAACGTGACTGTTTCGTAAAGTTTTGCGATGCCGGATCGCATTCTTGACATTCGCCGTGACACTATCCAGTTTTAGGATGGAACCGACCTACTGTCTATTATATTACAAAGAAAAGGAAAACCGGAAATGGTTGATTTGACAATCGGGGATAAAGCACCCGCTTTTACGTTGCCTGCCGATGGCGGAGAAACCCTGTCACTGGCGGATTTGCGCGGGAAATATGTCGTGCTTTATTTTTATCCCAAGGACAACACGCCCGGATGCACCCGGCAAGCCTGTGATTTGCGCGATTCGATGGATGAGATCCGGCACAAAAACGCCGTTGTGGTTGGCATTTCCAAAGATAATGTGGCGTCTCATGACAAATTCAAGGCCGGACAAGGGTTGAATTTTACGCTGGCCTCCGATGCGGACAGCGATGTGTGCGAACGTTACGGCGTATGGGTCGAGAAAAATATGTACGGGCGCAAATATATGGGCATTGCGCGCACCAGCTTTCTGATCGATCCGGACGGAAACATCATTGCCGTCTGGCGTAAGGTCAAGGCCGCAAACCACCGCGATGACGTGCTGGAGGCGCTGGAAAAACACAGCGCCGCAGCAACGCCAAAAGCCGCAGAAATAAAAGCCTAGGCTGCCTTAATCAACCCGGCCGGTACATTGCGGCCGCCACCGGCGCGGTTTAAATGGTCGTGGACGCGGGCGCACAGATCATTGCAATGATCGTGAAAGAAATGATTGGCGTCCTCAACCACCCGGTAATCAATCGCAATGCCTTTTTGCGTACGCAGCTTTTCAACAAGCCTGCCGACATGAGGTTCCGGCACGATCTCGTCATGGCTTCCCTGCAGGATCAACCCCGATGTCGGACACGGCGCCAAAAAGGAAAAATCATACATATTGGCAGGCGGTGCAACCGATACGAACCCGCGTACTTCCGGACGGCGCATCAAAAGCTGCATCCCGATCCATGCGCCGAACGAAAACCCGCCAACCCATGTATAAGGCGCATTCGGATTCAGATCCTGCATCCAGTCCAAAGCCGCCGCCGCATCGCTCAGCTCACCCTCGCCCTTGTCATGAATGCCCTGACTGCGACCAACGCCGCGAAAATTAAAACGCAGCGTCGAAAAACCGCGCTGCACAAAAGTCTGGAACAAATAATACGTCACTTTGTTATTCATCGTCCCGCCATGTTCGGGGTGCGGATGAAGAATGATCGCTAGCGGCGCATTCGGCGTTTTAGAGTGAGAATAGCGGCCTTCAAGGCGACCGGCAGGACCGTTAAAAATAATTTCTGGCATCTGTTCCCTATGTATCTGTTTTCATTTTATGAACCGGCGCCGCACGCACCCCTTATGCGATACCAGTTTAACCCCCGCCCGAAAGGGCGCAGCCGTCTTTATAGCAAATCGCCGAAGGGAATTTCAACAATTTCGCATAAGATGCTGTAATGACTGTGGATAATCGCGCATATCGACCGAATCACAAAGATAAAAACACCCGTAACGAAGCTGTGGATGGCGACCCTATCCTTATGGCGTATTGCGCTTTGATACGGAAATATATTATTAGGACTTGTTCCAAAAATCATTCGTACTATGATCCTTTGGAACACCATGGAGTGTAACAGAGTATAAAAAGAAAGACTGACGAACATGGCATCGCGTAAAACTCTCCGCCTGACATCCAGAGGCCGCCACGCCGTTCTGGCAATGATTGACCTTGCCCAAAAGCAAACCGACAAACCTGTGCCGCTGGCGGAAATATCACGCACCGGCACGATATCGCTATCCTACATGGAACAGCTTTTTGCCGGCCTGCGCCGCAACGGCCTTGTCAAAAGCTATCGGGGGCCGGGTGGCGGCTATGTGCTGGCGATGCCCGCATCAGACATTAAAATCTCCAGCATTTTGGAATCCGCCGAGGACTGCATTGCCGCAAAACGCAACACAAAAGACCCGGATGAAGATCTGGCGGGCAATGAATATGCCCTGCATCTGTGGGATAATCTGTGGCAGGCTGTCTTTGTCCTGACCGATCATATTACGTTGCAGGATGTCATCGACAAGGAAGTCGATAAAAGCCCTGTCGCCTCCAAATTATTTGATATTGCCTGCTGAAACCGTTTATAGTCCGCTGAAAATTTCCGCTGCCCCGCAAAGCGTGGCCGGAAAGGTGCAAATCGTCAGGGGACGACCATGACAAAACCGGTTTATCTTGATTATAACGCCACCGCCCCCGTCAAGCCCGCCATCCGCGACTTGATGATGGTTGTGCTGGGCGAGATCGGCAATGCGTCATCACTGCACGGTCACGGGCGTAAAGCGCGCGGACGGATCGACCGGGCGCGGGCGCAGATTGCCGCCCTGACCGGGGCGCAGGCAAATTACGTTGTCTTTACCGCCGGCGCCACCGAATCCAATAATGCCGTCTTGCGCGCCTTTTCCGGCCAAAACATTCACATATCGGCCATCGAACATCCGTCAGTCACAGAATGCGCGCCGGATGCCACGTACATTCCGGTGACCAAAGACGGGGTGATCGACCTGCAGGCTTGGGAAGACATTCTTAAAAGCGGCAATCTGCCGGCGCTGGTTTCAATCATGCTGGTCAATAACGAGACCGGGGTGATCCAGCCCGTGGCAAAAGCGGCGCGGTTGGTAAAGACCTATGCGCCGGATGTTTACATCCACACTGATGCGGCACAGGCCGCAGGCCGGATCGCAATCGACATGCCGTCCCTTTATGCCGATTATCTGAGCCTGTCAGCCCATAAAACAGGCGGGCCGCAAGGCGTTGGCGCGCTTTTGATCGCCCCCGGCGCACAGGATTGCAAGCTGATTTATGGCGGCGGGCAGGAACAACGCCGCCGCGCCGGAACCGAGAATGTCGCGGCGATTGCCGCGTTCGGGCTGGCGGCGGAACTGGCCGGAGCGGATATGACGGATTTTGCCGCAAAAGCCGCATGGCGCGATGCGCTGGAAGGTCGGCTATGCGCCCTTGCGCCGGAACTGAAAATATATGGCCGTGACACTGCGCGTGTGGCCAATACCATTGCCATGGCGCTGCCGGGCGTGCCTGCCCAGACCCAGCTTATGGCGCTTGATCTGGCCGGTTTTTCACTTTCCAGCGGCGCGGCTTGCTCCAGCGGCACTGTCAGACCCAGCGCAACACTGATCGCCATGGGCGCGAGCGAAGACGAAGCCGGTTGCGCGTTGCGGCTTTCTTTTGGCTGGGACACGGCGCAAGACGATCTGGATCGCTTTTTTGAAAGCTGGAAAGCATTTTACGAACGGATCAGGCCGGACTTGCAAAAACAGGCCTGACTGACTATACAGAAGCAGCGCAAACAAAGCGTTTGGTCAATAAAATTCATGATAAACGAGACAAGATCATGCCGAAACTGACATTCATTTTTGCCGACGGTCACGAACAAACAGTCGATGCGCCTTTGGGGCTGTCGGTCATGGAGGTCGCCCAGAAATTCGACATCGAGGAAATCGAAGGCGCGTGCGGCGGCGGCATGGCTTGCGCAACGTGCCATGTCTATATTCACCCCGACTGGTGGAACAAATGCCTGCCCGAAGAAGGTGCGCGGTCGGATGAAGAGGAAGATATGCTCGATCTGGCTTTTGATGTGCGGGACAGTTCTCGGCTGGGATGCCAGATTCTCATCACCGAGGACATGGACGGGCTGGTTGTTGCCCTGCCCGGTGCAAAGCTGAAAAGCTGGGCGCAGGCAGCCTGACAAAGCGCACCAAACCATTATGTCAAACTTGTTTTTCGGATAAAAAAGCCGTATAGTGCCCGGCATGAATTCACTTGGCTTTGATAAAAAACCACAGGAAACGCGCGTTGTTGTCGCAATGTCGGGCGGTGTTG
>SKGD01000061.1 GCA_007117665.1 Alphaproteobacteria bacterium | reverse complement strand
CTAAGGCTAAATTTAGTATTGGGAGCTGTTCAGGGCAAAAAAGAGACACCAGACGCGAGGCAATTCGACAACTTATGTGAAAAGAAAAATATCTTCAAGTCTGTTTGTTGTGAGAAAACTAATATAAGAAGGGGTTAGTTTCAAAAATCGGGTGCGGGAGTTTTTTTGGTGTGTATCGAATCAACATCAAACTTGCATTTCTTTGATGTCTTGTTTATCAATGACGTGAGGTTTCACAATAATAAAAGAACAATAACGATAATAATAAGGGGTAAAGCCGTATGACTTTATCTACGAGAGATCGCTTCGATCAGCTTCTCGGGGGGCAACAACAATATCCGTTTGACTGGGTTAACCTTCCATTATTTTTCGATCCGCAGCCGGATCGTAATTCCGATTATTTTGACAGGCTGCAAAGCGCGGTTAAGTTTGCGCTCCATGTTGATAACGAGATGGGCTACGGATTGCGCTTTAAATTCCGGGCGGCTTCGATGTCTAATGGCGTTCTGGCTTACAGGCTGGCCGAGGATTATAAAGACAAAATCCTGCGCGCCACGCAGGAGCGCACCGGGGACTCTTACCTGACGACACAGAATCTCAGGCGTATGGTCGCGCCGGACGAAATGATGAGCCGCGTCATTTATCCCAACCGCGAACATGATTTTCATTCCGCCAATCATGCCGAAAGCGTTTTCCGTGACGATGCGATCATTGTGCCGATTGAATTTGAAAATGTGCCACGAACGCAAAAATCCAATCATGCGCTTAGTCAGGGTGCAAGCTTTCAGGACTGGACGTTTGAGCATTGGTGGGTAACGCGCCTGATCACGAAAATGGATAGTGGCCTGTTCGGCGGTCAGGGGTGTTACTCGCGCTATGGCAATATGGAATATTTAACTCAGGATCTGATCCAGTGCGGCTTCCTAGATGACGTCCGTAAGGATTTCGGGCGTGTGCCGGGCAAGAAGTTTGACATTACGGACGATTATGGCAACGCGGTTTCTTTTGTCGACCGTGTGTGGGAAAATGCAAAACATATCGTGGATGTGACCGAACGAGGCTTTCGTGCAGATCTGGCCGTTGCCGGGTTGATGGCACAATTCCAGCTTGATGACTGGTTGCGCGGCGATGATAGCGGGCCGCTGGATCGAAAAAAAGCGCATCCATCGCTTGTCCGGCGCAGCAAGCAGGAACTGAAGCGCATGGATCAACTCAAAACGATCATGCTGCCTTATATTACTGAAAAATGCCTTGGATGGGCGGATTTTGCATCTGACCCGCACCTGAAAGATTTTATAGACCGCAACATAACCGACGCGGAATTGCCGCCATGTAAGGATACCGCCGCCATCAAGAAAACCCTGTGGGGTTATCAGGGGCGGGGGGCTTATATTGCACCTGAATATGCGGCTATTGCACCTGAATATGCGGCAGCGAATAATAACGAGCCTGCACCCCGCAGCGCCATGCCGGATTATTTTACTGCCAGAGCCACCAAAAGGCGCAGCACCGAAGGTCATTATTTCAAGGCCGGTGCCGATTTGTTTGACGATCATCATTTTGACCAGCTATCCCAGTGGGAGCAGGCAGCCTTGCCGTTCGCGATGGGGGCGATCGAGTCTTTCCGCCTGCCGGAAAATGCACCGCGCTCGCTCTTTTTGATCGCCGAGCCAAAAGGCGGCGCACGCGCGGCCGGTTTTATGAAGTCACACAAGATTTCATGGTTGAAAGAAGCCTATAGCGCGGAAGATCAAACGGATAAAAAGTCCGGCTTTTATAAAAATGTTATTGCCGGAAATATTGCCGATATTCCACGCCAGCGTGACCGGCTGGCGGCGGATGAAGCGATTAAAGGGCGAAACATCAAGAATATCGTTACCAGCCTGAATTTTATCAATATTGCCAAAGCGGCGGAAGATAATCGTTCTTTTGTCGCTGCGCCGGGGCCGCAAAAGCTGTCGCCGCGGGCGCGTCTGGCGCTGATGATGGAATGGATGAATCGTAACAGCGAGGCCGTTGCCCTGCGCCGGGACTGGGCGCGGCATCATGACGAGGTTGCGCTGGCGACCCGCGCGTTGATGATCGCAACGGGTCTGGTCAAGCGCCCTTATGAAGGCGGCGCACACAGGATGGAAATTCTGTGCTTTGATGAAGCGCGCAAAAACCCGGCGGTCCAGAAATGCGATCTGGGTGATATGATCCTGACTTTGGGCGCGGAAGTATCGCAGATGCTGTCCCAAAACGAGCCGCCACCGGCGCGCGAGCATTACGTGTCGATGGCGCGTATGTTACAGATCTTTGATATGTATCTTGATCCCGCACGCTTGAATTATGAGCATGTGACCAACGACCAGACCGGCGAAGTCACGAAATCTGAAATTATCAGCTGGAAAAATGTTGAGCCGTCCTTGATGCGGTTCTGTCATGAAGATCTGTCGAAAATGCAGGCCGTAAAAGAGATGCGTGATGATATTCGCCATCAATTGCTGGAGGCCGGAATTGTGTATTTCAATGAAAATGACATTAAGGGGCTGGGCGATGATTACAAGGCGGCCTGGCTGGAGGCCAGAGGCAAGGATGCCGAGGCGCGGCGAAGCGATCTTGATGGCCGCCGCCGTAATCTTGACTGGAAAGGGCCGCGTTAAAAAAGGGCTTAAAATGATGACCTTCTATGCCGGACAAGAAAAAATACAGCGTATGATGAACAGGGAGATAATCGTCAGGTGAAGATCAATAACGGGGAGCTATTAAGACTGACAGGATTGGCGGCGCGCGATGGACTGGGCGCGGATCGTTCAGGCCGTGATGTGCTTTTGACCGGCGCTTCGGCTGACCCTGATACGGGCATGATTGTGTCTTTGGCTTCATCATCGAAATTCGATGCCGATAATAATCTGACTGACATCAAGCTGAAATATTGGCGCCAGCTTCCTTATGGCGAAAGCCGCTATCAAAATCTGGTGACGTTGAAAACTGCGCCTGCGCGCGCCAAAGGGCATGTGGATATTCAGGAAATCTGGGTGCAATCGAGCTGTGTTTATGATGCCGCCTGTGATGATCCGAACGACCCGGAAACAAAAAAGCGCATTGCGCGGGTTCTGGAAGGGCTAAACCGTATCAATACGCATTTGCGTGAAAAAGGCGCTGTTGAAGAAACCGCCAAGATACTCTCCGAATGTTATTTTGATGATGTGGTCGGCGAAACGCTGACAATACGAGGGCTAAGTAGGAAAGGCGGCTATGATTTCTCGCTGTCTCCCTATTTTGCAAATGCCGCCGGACGCGGGCAGGGGCTTGCATTTGCCGATATAGACAGCAAGCTGTTGAAAACAATTCTCGGATTTCGCCTGAATGATCTCGAGCCGGACAAGGATTTTTCCGACAGCCGTGAAGTTTATTCGACCGACCCGCAATCCGGCGTTACCTATAAATCCGGTGTTGTTTTCAAGGAATATGCCAACCGCCGGATAACGATGACCATGTATGTCAAGCCGGCCGACACGTTTGATGACAGCAGCGCACAGGCCATACCGGAATTGCTTAAGCTGAGTTTCACTCCCAACCGGGAGAAAGGCTATACGCTCTCCGAAGCCAGATTTTTGGGGCAGGCCATCGCTCCAGACGATACAGCGACCCTGCTGGCTTTGATCGGTGTCGCGCAAGCATCCAACAAGGAGTTTTCCGAATGGAAATACCCGACCTATATGGACAGCACGGCTAAATTTGACCTGCTCGACATGATCGATCCGCTTCATCCGCCGAAATCTCTTGAAAAACATGGCGGAGAATTCCTGAGCACCTCGCTGCACGGCACGGGATCGGAAAAACGGATTGAAAATTTCGGCGACCAGATCGGGATCGCCAATGTTTATTTCCATCGCGGCACCAAGGCTGACGGCACGATCAGTTCCGTCGCTGTGGCGGTCGATATTCCTTTTGCGTCCGGTGGCGCGCATTCAAATTATGACGGGGCGATCCCCGACTATACCGCGTTTTGGGACGATATTAAGGCGATCATGCTGACCCACGACCATTTCGACCATTGTGACGGGCTTGCTTACTACGCGAAAGCCGGCATGATGAAGGAAAAAGACGTCTATTGCACACCGCAGGTGAAGTATTTCCTCGACAAGAAGATGGATTTCCTGAAAGTTCCGCGCCGCCTGCGCCCCAAAATACACACGCTGGAAGATGAGACGCCGATCTGCGTCCGTGATGAGGACGGCAATGCGCGCCTGTGGGTACAGCCCAGCCCCAATGCAACCCGCCATTCGGCGCTTTGTACGCCTTATATCATTACAGGCTGTTACGGCGACCAGCATTATAACGGCTCGGCGGTTGTCTATGGCGATGGTAGCGGCCTGACGCCGCAGGCTGAATCATTCTTCAAAAAAGGCACAAGGACGCTGGCTTCACAGCCGGGCGTTACGCCGGAGATGGTGGATCGGGATATTACGGTTGTCTATCATGACGTGACGGCGATTAACTATGACGGACGGGCGACCAAGCCGGACAAGGTCGAGGAAAATCTCGGCAAGGTTCTGGATATTGTCGCGGCGGATAAAGGCGTGCTGTTATCGGCTATCAGCACAAATGATGCCGAATATACGGTCGGCACGAATGTGGCTCATAATCTGGGGCGTGACCTGACGGCTGTGGGGCGTAACGCGGAATTGCGCCTTGCCTGTAAAAACCTGTTTGGCATGTTGCCGGATACTGATTTACGCGATATTCGCATCGATCCGTTTGAAGAGATCAAAAAGAAAGATTCCCTGATACCGAAAGAGATTCTGGACACTTATTTTGAAAGCCTCAAGGCCGGTGTTGAGGTTGATGAGAGCAAAATCAAAGTGTCGGATGATGCCGTACAAGACATCCTTTTGGAGATGAAAAATCCTTCGACCGAGAAAGCCCGGCAAAAAGCATGGGACAAGGCCTACCAAGATGCCTATGAAGCGGCGGCTCAGAAAAAGATCCAGTCCGCACAAGAGCAGGCTCTTCAGGCGCATAAGGAAAAGCTGGAGCCGAAAGAGCGCGACCATGTCAAAGATGTGCGGCGTTACATGCTGGACAGCCTGTTCAAATATAATGCGGTTGTGTTTGAAAATGACGTTAACGGCTATTTAATGTGGAAAGCCGTGATGGAACAAAAAGACACGGCGTCAATTCGCGCGACCCGCACATCGAAAATGGCCAAGGATTTTCGTGTTGATCCGTCCCGTCTGATGATCTTCATCACCGGAACGCAAGGAAATGCCGAAGAAAAATTCTCGACATTGCAGAAGTTTTCCGACTTTTTCTCGTTGCTGGACGCGGACGAAAAAGTGCGCCCGACCGGTTATAAAATCAATGCCGATGAATTTGTCGCGGTGATTACCCAGCCGGCCATTCCCGGCAATGCCGAAGCGCAGGAAAAAATGATCCGCGAGTTGGTGAATAAGCGAAATATTACTGTTGTGGGCGCCTTTTTGGATGGGTTCAAGATTTACAACCCGAAAACCCGGTTTAATTCCTATATGCAGGCCTTTAAAAAGCTGGGATGGGATGTTCGCCCTGATGCCGAGGGTAATCTCCGCGTTTATGGTCAGGCAATTCACGTTCACGGGCACGGGTTCCAGCAGGATCTGATCGAGATCGCCGAGGCCATACCGGCAGACTTCCATGAATGCCACCATATTCCGGGGCCTGACGCCTATGATAATTTCAAGCAGCTTATGCAGAAAAAGGGCATGAAACATTCCGGCATCAACCCCGATGATTTTCAGGTCTATGCCATTGACGCGCACGCCCCAACCGATGGCGAAAAATATAAGAAAGTCGCACATCTGAACCCGTCTTATGTTCTGGTGAAGATGCTGCGCAAACATGGCCAGTATTTCGGCGGATGGCTGCAGCTGATCCGCGCCACGATGCTGCGCCGCGATGGGATGCACCGGGCGGATGGCTTGATGACCCGCACAACGGAAAGCGGTGTTTATTACCGCAAGACCGCGCAGGCTGACTGGGGAAAAGCCAGCAACCAGAATAAATGGAACCCGCTGGCACGGGTTGACCGCATTGGCCCCAGCAGGCTCGACCGCAGGGAAGCGAACAGCGCCCATCGCAGTCGCCCGATCTGGAGCTCAACTCCAAAAGCCCCCGGCCGGGAGTGTGCGTAATGGCAGGACAGGATAAAACATTCCGGGTTGCGCGCAAGGATCAGGTCTGGCATCTGGTGCAGCGGGGCATTATCACCCAGCTTCATTTCGATTTTGAAGCTTACGGGCTGAATACGCGCTTTGCCCAGATTATGGCCTATGGTGATGCGCTTGGCGATATTGCCGGCAATTACCTTGGCTCTGAAGAAATTCATGTCAAGCGGCCGGAACGTTATCTGCCAAACCCGGCAGCACTGGCCGTCACCCGCACATCATTCGCCGAGCTGGAAAAAGAGGATCGTCTGGATCACCGCAGCGCCATGGCCAAAATCGCCCATCGTTTTGAAAACGTACCCGGAGGTGCGGCAGCCGCCGGCATTGAAGAGAAAGGCAGCCGCGGCATTCATACGGTGCGCAAGATCGGCAAAGATCTGTACAAAAAAGAACATGCCTGGGAAACCGTACATATACCGCTTTTTGATCCGCAAGGCCGGATGGAACTGGATAAGGACGGTAATATTGCAACGGATCCGCCCGGCCTGCTGAGCCTTGGCGAAAAGGGAGAAATCCTGATCGGGCCGGACAAGCAGCTTGTGACGATCCCCGTGAAGAAAGAAGGGCGCGGCGCATCCGGCAGCATTAATGATGTCTATGAATATCGTCCGATGACGCTGGAGGACGGAGCGATCCGTTTTGACGTGCGCTATCATCCGGATAAGGGTTATCTGGCATACAGGTTTGATGAGACGCCGGACAGCCCTTACTATGAAAATATCGAGAACGGCTATTATGAAGATGACCGGGATCATTCAAAATGGAAAACAACCAAACCGCGCTTGCTGGTCAATGGCTATCGTATCAAATGGTATGATATTGCGGTTCTAAGGACAAATCTGGTGCGTGCCGGGTTTCATCCTTCCAATATTTTCTTTACAGGCTCCAAGGCAACGATCAGCGATAAAGAGCTGCCGAAAAACTTTTCCGTTGATACTTATAGCGCCGCGATGAACACGCATTTGCTGGGACCGCAGGGAGAAGAGGGGCTAAAGCTCAGCGACCGGATTGATCCGCGCACCGGTGAAGAAGTGCCGTCAGCTAAGCTGGAACTGTTAATGGCAGAGAATGACCGTTATGCCAACACGCAACGCCAGTTGCGCAGCGGTGTCCGCATGCCTGACGGCGCGCGTTATGACGCTCGCAAAGGCCATAAAAGCCCGGCTTACGATTCGCAGGCCTGCTTTGCGCTTTATAATTATTGCCGCCAATTGTCACCTGACACGATCAGGAGCCTTGAGTTGCAGGCTGATGAAGATTCGTTGCGCGAACTCTTGCCGGGCATGGATCTGACCAATCCAAAACCGCCGATTTTTACAGCCATGCGAAATATCTACCCCAACAAGCCAACGCTGGACGCGATGGGGTTTGTGGCGTTCGACGACCAGCAAGGCCACCTGAAGCGGATCATCAGCGTTCGCCTGAATGATATTGATATTGAAAAATTCAGGTATAAAGGACGCACTTTGCTGGAACTGGCACAGGAAGACCTCGCCAGAGGTGATAGCAGCCCTGAATCCTCACATTTTGTAAGAATACTGAAGGAAATGAACCATAAGCCGGACGGGGTGTTCCGGGTGGATTCCATTCGCAAGTTCCACGGCGCGTTTGATTACGAACAGGCGCAGCACAGCAAAGCGGCGCAAAACTGGGACAGAGAATTGATTGACGCCAACTACCGTTACCTGTTCCTTGAAAATCAGGATATCCTGTCGGCGCTATGCAATGCGGTCAGCGTTCTGAACTGGGAAATGCGACAAGCGCCGCCGCCGCCTAATCCGTTCATGGAGGAGCAATGGACTTATAACGGCTTCGGCGATCTCGACTATCTGGAAAGCGAAGCGCGTAACGAGTTCATACGCCAGAAGAACATCCCCGGCAAAGGGCAGGTGCGCGGGATCTGTCAGACATTGCACGAAGTTGCCATGAGCGCGTTCAAACACCACAACACTGTTGACGAGTTGCTGCACAGGCTGGCGATTCAAGCGCATCCGGTTGATATGTTGAGCGATGACGACATCGCAGAAGAAAATGACACCGCACAGCAGGCGATTGCAAACTATCAGACGCTTTTCAAGAAAGTGCGTGAGCGCCTCCGCAAGATGGATAGCCCCTATGTGCAGGTTTTTGATGAGTTTATAAACAGCGCCGGAAAACTGGCGCCGCCATCGAGGTGGGATAAAATACAAAGTTTTCGCTGGGATCTGATGACGCGTATCCTCAATGATGACGAGCGGGAGCGCCGTGATCGCAGGTCGCAATATAGTAATGGCTGGTTTGAGTCCTCTTATGCACGCAAAGGGCGGTTACTGTGCGCAAATTGCAGCCGTGATTTCCGAGTGGTTGACGAAAAAGGCCGCGAGATCGCAATTGACCGGATTATCGATCAATATGCCCATCTGCCGCATGATGTCGTGACGCGCTTTGAAAAACAGGAATGGCGTATCCAGTTCAAGCGCCTGAGCTCTGAGCCTTCGACAACCGCCATTTTGTTTCAGCACGCCGATACCGGGCGCTTGGCAGATCTTCCGACAATCTGGCAGCATCGCTACAAGGCGCTGGAGCTTCTTTATCTGAACGGCCCGCCAAATGAGGATGCGTCTAATATGCGTCTGTCAGCCATTCCGGTTATCGAAAGAGAGCTGGCCGCCATGGAGATCAATCAAGCAGCAGGCGAGGATGGCGGGCTGGCGCGTGTCTTCTCGCGTTTTGTGTCGGGCGAGGCAGAGATGTTCCTGCGGTCGGAAGAAGGCCAAAGATTTATCGCTGAATATCGTGAATCTCTGGAGGAGATTAAAAAGAAAAGCGCTATGACCGGTGCGGATTTGCAGACTGTCCGCTATCACAGTGAAAGCGGCCTTCCTTATGACTGGATCGAGCATGAAATTGATCCGGCGCAATGTATCACGATTAATGTCCCGGACGCGCATCTTCGTGATCCGCTCTATGACTCACGGCAAAGTCCTTGTTCGCTGGTTATCGGCGCGCTGAAGGACGCCGAGATGTCGCATATTCGCAAAGGCAGGCCTGTGATATTGCGCGGCATGCAGACAGGGCGGCTTTATTATCCCGGCCCGGCGAGCATTCGCAAGGCACCGGGCGAAAATGGCAGCTATAGCGATTATTTTGAACAGGCGCGCCGCGCTTATGAAGATGAAGCGGGGTTAAAGTTTCCGCCGGCGGATAAACGCCGGATCCTGCTTATTCAGGAGCTTTTCCCCGTTGCCAATACCCGCAAAATATCGGCCGCGTTGCAAACGCTGAAGGTTCCGGCGAGTCATTTTGACGGTTTGGTTGCGCCGCGGCTTGCGAATTTTGATGATAAAGCGCCCCTGACGGGGTTGGTTCTGCCTGCGGATTATTGCCCGCAGGAATTACGCAAGGGCGAACGCATAAGGTTGCGGGAAACATTGATGCCGATCGGCGCGAAAATAGAAGGAACCGAAGGCCATGAAACCGGCCATGTTTACGAAACGACTTTGAAAAACATACGGCGGATAACGCTGGGGCAACTTCGTAAAGAGGTTGAGTCCGGCAAGATGACGGATAAAAAAGCCCGACAATACGGATATGCCAGTTCGTATGATATGTGGGAAAAGATCAATGAGGCGGTTATTTCGCGCGAGTCTGCCGACCCGGATAGCGAAGCATTACTGTTGTTGGACTTCAAAAAAGTCGACAAACGAAGCTGGGCTTATTTTAATCCTGCGGCGGTTCCGCGTGCGGCATTTTCGCGTGATGGGAAGCCTGTTCCGCCTTCTGCCTATCGGGCGTTCAACGATAATGCGCCGGGCGGTAAGCCGGAAGATGAAGAGCAGAGCACTGCCACTGCAAACAATAAAAAACCGCAGCAAAGAACGCCGGATCAGCCGTAAAGCGCAAACACTTTTACTTTTTCGCTTCGTCCGCGCACTTCCTGCTCGCCCATCGGTTTGATCGCTGCCCGCCACGTTTTGTTAAGGCCGGACACAACCGCCAGCGACATCAAGATGCTGGTTCCCAGCTCTTTATTCATTTGTTCAAGCCGCGCGGCAGTGTTGACAACGTCTCCATACAGACCGAGAAACAGCTTCTCCTCCCCGATTTGCCCCAGCGTCACAGGCCCGGCATGCATGCCGATCCTGAATTCCGGGACGATCCCAAACCGTTTCCAGTATTGTGATTTTACATCGGCAGACTCAAAGTGTCTTTTTACGCGTTGTGCGGCAATGACAGCACTCTCTGACCGGCTTCTCGGCCACATAACGACAAGTCCGTCGCCGGTATAGCTGAGAATATCGCCGCCCTGCAGACGGAAAATCAGGCTGCAATCATAAATAAACATGCTGATAAGCTGCATGCTTTTATGAGACTCCAGCTTTTCGGCCATAGCCGAGGATTGCGCCATATCCAAAAACATAACGACACTATCTTTTTCAACGGGGTGTAAGTAGCGCCCCAGAAGAAAGTCGAGAAAATGTTTTTGCCCGATCATGTCAATGATTTTGATCAGGCTGATCGCAAGGGACGGCACCAACACAGAAAGCGATAAAAAGACGGCATAATGGCTGGCGGGGATATCGGAAAGTAGGCTCCAGGCTCCCAATACAGATAAGGTTACAGCCAGACAGACAGAAATTCCGATGCCCATAACGCTGAGATAAATGCCGAGCTGCTTTGCCGGTTCCAGCTTTTTTATATGGCGTCCATAAGCACTTTTTCCGGCTTCGATATAAAGCAGCCAGCACAGGCCATATAAGGCACAAAACAGGGCGCTTATATCAAAATATTCTGAAAAATCGGGATTGGCCAGATAAACAATACTCCCCAGCGCCGCTGCCAGCAAAAAGAAGATCACCAGATAGCGCATAAAAATGACCAGTGCGATAAATGCCAGTATGGCGCATTCCGCCCAATAGAAAATAACAACGTCTGGTAATGATGCCTCACTGAACGCCACCATCACCAAAGGGAAAATATTATACAGAGCCAACAGGAGCAGACCTGCGAAGATGGCTTTATCAGAGTTTTTCTTCTTGCCCATGTTTCCGTTTTCTTTTTGGGGTGAGGCCTTTGAAAGCCTGATAGACTCGTCATTTTATGGCTCACACCAGTGTCCGTCGTCAAATGATTTGAGACTATTTGGTCGTGTTTAATCAGGAGGTTTTGGCTTCTGATTGAGTTTAAATTTAAGCAGCTAATTTCAGATGCTGCAAGCGTCTTTGTTGAATGGT
>SKGD01000085.1 GCA_007117665.1 Alphaproteobacteria bacterium | reverse complement strand
TTCCCGATTGCCGCCCTGATCGTCGTTGTTATTCTCGGTATTTTGTTCGGCGCTTTTTAAAAAAGGATATTTAATATGACAGAGACCACCGAATATATCGCATGGTTTGAGCAGCTGCGCCGGGAAGACGGGGCCAGGGTCGGGGGGAAGAATTCATCTCTGGGCGAAATGGTGCAAGCGCTGGCCAGCAAGGACATTGCGGTGCCGGGCGGGTTTGCGACGCTCTCTTCGGCCTACTGGGCTTTTGTCGATGCCAATGATCTGCGGCCGGTGATCAAGGCACATATTGATGCCTGGGAAAGCGGCAGCGCCAGCCTTGCCGAAAGCGGCGCGGCCATTCGCAAAGCCTTTATCAAAAGCCGGTGGCCGCAGGAACTGGCCGGTGAAATCAGCGCCGCTTACCGCGCCCTGTCACAGCGTTACGATCTGGCGCAGGCGGATGTGGCGGTGCGCTCGAGCGCCACGGCCGAGGACCTGCCCGATGCCAGCTTTGCCGGGCAGCAGGAAAGCTTCCTTAATATCAGCGGTGAAAAAGACCTTCTTGATGCTTGCCGCCGCTGTTATGCCTCACTGTTTACCGACCGGGCAATCAGTTACCGCAAAGCCAAAGGTTTTGATCATTTTCAGGTCGCGCTTTCTGTCGGCGTGCAGAAAATGGTCCGCGCCGATAGTGGCGGTTCGGGCGTGATGTTCTCGATTGATACCGAAACCGGCTTTGACAAGGTGGTGCTGATCAATGCGGCCTGGGGACTGGGCGAAAATGTCGTGCAAGGGGCGGTAAACCCGGATGAATACACCGTGTTCAAGCCGCTACTGAATCAAAAACTCTGCCTGCCGATCATCGAAAAGAAATGCGGCAGCAAAGAAATCAAGATGATTTATGCCAAGGGCAGCGAACGGCCGGTGGTCAATGTTCCGACCTCGCAGGCCGAGCGCGGCAGCTTTGTCCTGTCGGATGAGGAGATTATCCGGCTCGGGCGCTGGGCCTGTACGATTGAGGCGCATTACGGCTGCCCGATGGATATTGAATGGGCACGGGACGGCGATAGCGGCGATCTGTTTATCGTTCAGGCGCGCCCCGAAACCGTGCAGTCGCGCGCCGAAGCCGGCAGCATTAAAACATACACCCTGACCGAAAAGGGAAAAAAGCTGGTTAGCGGCCTAGCGATTGGCGACGCGGTGGTAAACGGGCAGGTCTGCATTATCCATGATGTTAAAGATATCGCTGATTTTGTTGAAGGCGCGGTGCTGGTGACCGGGACAACCGACCCGGACTGGGTGCCGATCATGAAAAAAGCAGCGGCGATTGTCACCGATCATGGCGGGCGCACCTCACACGCCGCGATTGTCAGCCGCGAGCTGGGCCTGCCGGCGATTGTCGGTACAGGCAATGCGACAAAGCTTTTGCATGACCGGCAGGATGTCACAATTTCCTGTGCCGAAGGGGATCAGGGTTTTGTCTATGACGGTACTGGCAGCTTCACGGTTGAAACGCTGGCGCTTGATAATTTGCCGGAGACGAAAACCAAAATCATGCTCAATGTCGGCAATCCGGCAGCGGCGTTCCGCTGGTGGCGGCTGCCAGCGGACGGGGTCGGGCTGGCGCGCATGGAATTTGTCATTAGCAATGCGATCAAAATCCATCCGGTTGCCCTGACACGCTTTGACCAGTTGCAGGACGAAAATGTCCGCGCCGAAATTGAATCGCTGACCGCCGGCTATGACGACAAGACCGAATATTTTGTCGACCATCTTGCCCGCGGCCTTGCCAAAATTGCCGCGACTTATTACCCGAAGCCGGTCATTGTCCGGATGAGCGATTTTAAAACCAATGAATATGCCGGGCTGATTGGCGGCGCGCCGTTTGAACCGGCCGAAGAAAACCCGATGCTGGGGTTTCGCGGCGCCGCGCGCTATTACTCTGACCGCTACCGTGATGGGTTCGATCTTGAATGCCAGGCGATCAAAAAGCTGCGCGAGGAGATCGGGCTTGATAATGTGATTATCATGATCCCGTTCTGCCGCTCACTGACCGAAGCCGACAAGGTGCAGGCGGTACTGGCCGAAAACGGGCTTGAGCGCGGTAAAAACGGGCTGGAAATTTATGTGATGTGCGAAATTCCCTCGAATGTCATTCTTGCCCCTGAGTTTGCCAAACGCTTTGACGGGTTTTCGATCGGCTCTAATGATTTGACCCAGCTGACGCTCGGGGTTGACCGCGATGCCGGCGACCTCGCCGCCCTGTTTGATGAGCAGGACCCGGCGGTCAAATGGATGATCGGCCATGTGATCGCGGCCGCGCACAAAGCCGGTGCCAAAATCGGCCTGTGCGGGCAAGGGCCGAGCGACCACCCCGAATTTGCCGCCTTTCTTGTATCTTGCGGCATTGACAGTATTTCGGTGACACCGGACAGCTTTCTTTCCGTCAAAGAAGTCGTCGCCCGCGCTGAAAAAAAGTAAAGGCGGCTTTTTACTCTTTCGGCAGCGGCAGGACTTGCCCGGTTAAAGCGCCGCCATCAACGACAAATTCGCTGCCGGTTCGCCGCTATGTAATCATCGGACAATCCCTTGTCTTTGAGAAACGCAGTATCCTGTTCCATTCTTCGTTTCGAGACATAGCATCCATTAATAAACGGCATTTCTCTTCCTATTCGTTCTTCTACCTTGTTTCTTCATCTTCAATCTTCTCGCCGGAAAACTTTCTTCAATTCAAATTACCGGAATAAAAGTTCAATACCATGCTTGATTTATTATTTTTTATCGCCCAATGCGAAAGGTCGCAAAGTCAGCAATGCAACTTTGGGTTAACTCCTTCACGCGGCGATCTTGCGAGCTTCATGATTATCATTCGCCGCCTGCCGCACAAAATACGCATCCACAATTGTCTGCGTATTGCCGTCTATGGTAAAGGTGCTTTCCTGCAAAATCTGATTTCCGGCGATGCTGTAATCAACATCGCTGTAGCCAAGATTACCCGGAAAGTGACCTTGCCGTCCGATGTCTCGCGTTTTTCGATATGCGCCATGTTCTTCTTTCGTTCTTATTCTCTGGACACATTACAATCGGTGGCGGCACACGGCAACAGTATTCTGAAC
>SKGD01000144.1 GCA_007117665.1 Alphaproteobacteria bacterium | reverse complement strand
CTGCGAAATCTTATGCCCAGACTGTTCTACAGCAATATTTCCAGCGCCAGATCGAGAGCGCCGTAATCAGCCCCTTGCTTGACCGGATTGATGAATCCGGCACATTGCAACAGCTTTTGGGACGTGAAAGACCCGGTTCTGCACCCGCACAGCCGGCTGCTCCTGCGCCATCCACATCAGAGCAAGGTGATGACTCCGGCGCGCCGGCTCCGCAGCAACCGCAACCCCGCCAGCAAATAAGACCGGAAGACGCGTTCCGCGGCATTCTGGACGGTGTGCTGGGGCGTTAAACATTGTGTTCATGTCAAGTCTCGATAACCTTTAACTGTCATGCCCGCCTTGAGCGGGCATCCAGGGAAGTGGCACGATTGAAAGAGAAAAGCGCTAGCGGGAAGCAATATTGGTGCGTGTCAGGCTACGCACCAGACGATCTCTCGCATCCATGGCTTCATCCATATCGTGCAATCCGGCTTCATGCGCGATGGCCGTGAAACCCGTGGGATCAGCATAGAACAAGACAGAAGCCGCGTTCCCCTCGCCTGTCGCATCAATACAGGCAATCTCATAAGCCGCGATGCGAATATCACCACTTTGCTCTTCGACTGCGGGGACTGCCGCGAACTGCCCGCTGCAACGCTCTTCCACCTTGCTTAAATAAGCCAAAGAGCGATTGTCAAATCCCGCTGTTCTGGCGCGCGGATGATGTTCGGCGCTGCCGAACAAAGACCCGACCCGCCAACGATACACATCACGATCCGTCACCGAAGAAACCCGAGACACGCTTTCAGTCACGGAAATGTCCGCGCCGGATAATATGCGCGCCATATCAAGAGAGGAAGCAGATGGTGCGGCAGTATGAGAGTCGCTATATCGTTCGACACGGCCTTCATGCGCCCGCGCCGTGCCGGACGGCCTTTCAGACCCCGCAACAGGCAAAGATGCCGGCATGGCGCGCAGCGTAGCAGCATCTTCAGCCTGACTGTAAACAGCCGGCTCCGCACGCAAAGGCAAAGGCGCCGAGGCGACAGTCTCTTCCCTGCTCTCAGGGCTCTCATGACTACGGCGTGCGGCGTAAGGTTGCGCGTGGCCATCGGCTTGTCTTTGTACCGACGCCAACCGGCCTTCCATCTCCCTTACGGTTTTCTCATGATTTTGCTGTTCCAACGCCAAGGCCTGACGTGCCTGTTCAGCTTGCGCCGTCACAGCGTCGATCTCCGTGCGAAGATCGGCAATTTCCTGCTCATACACATAGCGAAGGCGATCCTGCTCCGCCGATGAGGCACCCTTATTTTCCTGCAAGGCAGCAAATTGCTCTTTCTGGGCTTCATATTTCTGTTCGGCGGTTGCTACACGCCCTTCCAGTTCCTGCAAGCGGGCAATCTGCTCCTGCGTGGCGATCTGGGGATCGAACAGCATATATTCAAGATCCCTTTTTTCGGCAGCGCAATGTGTGCGCTGCTCTTCCAATTGACGTCCCAGACGGCGAATTTCCCGTTCGGCTTCATTGAAACGTCTTGTTGCCTGTTCCAGATTCCAGTTTTCAGACGCAATACTGTGCGATGACAATCCTCCGGCAGGAACATCCTCAGAGACAGCCCGACCAACCCCGGCGTCAATTTCCTGACGCAGCTTGTCACGCTCGGCCTGAACCTGCTGTAGCTGCTCCTCGATTGATCGCAACTGCGCCAAAGAAACGCCGCCCGTATCGCCGGCTCTTTCTGATACGGACTTTCGCAAAGCCTCATTGTCATTTTCCAGCGCCGAAACACGCTGTCTCAGACGCTCAATTTCCTGTGCTGCCTGCTGATTGGGAGCCGCCATATCAGGCGCAGGCGGTGTTTCTGCCCTTTCCGCGCGCAAAATCTCTATCTCATCACGTAAACGTGCATTTTCAACCCGCAAAGAAGAAAGCTGGGCGGCCATTTGCTCAAGTCTTTTTTCCGAAACAGCATCAGAGGCCGTCACATCAGGACACTGCATCGGCGGAGGCGCAGGACGCTCCCGGCGCAAACGCAAATCGCGGTTTTCCTGCTCCAGCAGACGCAGTTTTTCATTCAATTCCGCGACCTTGCTGCTATCCGTTCCTTCTTGTAAAAGCCGGTCTTCATACTGGCGGCGCTCTTGCGCCAGAGCCTGCCGCAAACGCATATTCTCTTCGCGTACCTGTTCCAGAGAATCAGCAGAGCTTCTTGCCTCTTCATACGCCTGCGGCGTTGGAGCCGTAGCCTGAGCCGAAGATGAAGCCGGTGCTGTTGCCGCCACCGGGATCGGCGCCATCACATCCGCCCCGGATGCGACAGCAACCTCACGCATTCCCCCGCGCAACCCGGCCAGACAATCCTGCAACTGTCTGCGGCCATCCGCGAAATCCGGGATATTATAATCATAACGATCGCCGGACAGGCTGGCTGACAAACGTCCCGAACGCGCCAGCGAGTCTATGAACTCATTATCGCGCCCCAGCCTGACGATCAAAGCCTGCGGGGATACAGGGCGGATATTGAAAACGCGCTCTTCACCGGCTCCGGTTGTTAACTCAACCCTGTAATCCTGGCGGTTATTGAGTGTCGATGTCCGAAAATCAAGCGCGAGGGAGCTTTCATAGTCAACATTCTGCGCCAACGTCCAGACCATATTGTTGCTAAACCGTCTGGCCACCGCGCAATAAGGCTTACCGCTGGCCGATGTTTCAACCTTGGAAACCGCCCAGCCGCCTTCGGGGGTCATCGTACTGGCCTGCGCGCCGCCGGACATAGCGAGAATGAAGCTGCAAACCGTTGTCGTCATTAGCCACTTGCGCGTAAACATCCTTAAAAGCTCCGAAATACCAAGAGAAAACATTTGAAAAAATCATACACAGGACAAGATCCCTGATTCGTCCCTGTTTGAAGGGTACAACTCTTGACGACTAAAAAAAAGCCTTAATCCGCCGGAAACAGCAAAATATCCGAGGAGAGCAGCGCCCACAATCAGTGAAATATCTTATTCAACGACCAAAACACGCTGGCCGAAAGACGGATCGTTATAAAGACGCCCTGTCGGGCGCTGTGTCTCATTTTCATAGCGTGAAAGCAGCGACTCCACAGCCTGATCGAAAGCGCCCTCAAAAATAAAGGAGTCCCGTATGGGGAAATCCTGCGGGTGACGCCAGACAACCCGGACATTTTCCTGTCCTGCCCAATTTTCAAGAGTATCGCGGGCATTGGCTCCGCGCAACGCACGCCATCGGCTATAATTCGCGCGCCCGCCATGGGGATCCTCGCCATGAAAACCAGTGTCGATTGCCGGTTCAGACGCCCGACCGTTACTATCCGGTCTTTCCCGGCGCGGCTGGCTTGCGGGGATATCGGAATCATCGTAAATACGCGGTATCGCGCGTTGTGAGGGCTGCTGCGCAACAGCGGCAGGGTCTGGCTGCCGTGCCGCATCCGTTTCTTCCTGCGATGCACCATCCAGAAACAGATCCCGCAGCGCCGCACTGTTAATCTCAAGTGCCGCACCGTCAAACGGCACCGGAGAAGCCTGTGCTGCCTGCCGATTTTCCTGCTGTACCGGCATATCCGCTAAAGATGGCGGAGGCTCTGATGATGGAACAGGCTCCGGCTTTGCCGCCTGCCCGGCAGATGTTCTGTGAGTGCTGCCATTCGCAAAGCAGTCCTCGACCCGTTCAAGCCCTTCCCGAATTCCCGGCAAAGCAAAAACAATATCGACACCCGACAAGGTGACCGTCAGATGCCGAGCATTTGCAAGCGCCTGATAAGCGCCGTCAAGATGCTGTAAATTCACGACCAGCATTGCCGGATTATGCGCGACAGCCGTCACGTCATGCTGACGATCCGGTGCCATTCTCAGGCGAATATCATAATCATTCCCCGTCACAAACAATGATTCCCTGACATCCAGAACCATCGCGAAAAGCCTGTTGCCGCCGCCCGAAAAACGAACTTCATACCCGTTATGAAACCGGTTCGTCAAAAGACAGGGCATTCCCTGAGATTCCTGCCCCCCACCGCCAAACAAGCTGGACGGCCCCGTCAGCCAGCCACCGGTCGGGATTAACACATCATCCGGATCATCCGGCAGCGCGCCATACGCAACCGGCGCGCAAAGCAACCACAGCACAACCAGCATCCCCTTGCCGGAAACAAACCATTTTTCTGTTACTCTGTTTTCTGTTACTCTGTCCGTCATGATGCTTTATCCGTTTTTTCGTCCAGCCCGCGAGACAAGGATGCTTCGAGAAAACCATCAATATCCCCGTCCAGAACCCCGCCGGAATCCGTGCTTTCATGGCCGGTGCGCAAATCCTTGACCATCTGGTAAGGATGCAGCACATAAGAGCGTATCTGGTGCCCCCAGCCAATGTCGGTTTTCTCACCATGAGCCGCAGCCTTGTCATCTTCGCGGCGCTGTAATTCTATCTCGTACAATCTGGCCTTCAGCATCGCCATGGCCTGATCGCGGTTTTTATGCTGGGATCGTTCATTCTGGCAGGCAACAACAACGCCGGTCGGCTGGTGGGTAATCCTGACCGCACTGTCCGTTGTGTTAACGTGCTGGCCGCCCGCGCCACTTGAACGATACGTATCGATTTTAAGGTCTTTCTCGTCAATTTCGATGGCAATCGTGTCATCAATGACCGGTGATACAGAAACCGAGGCAAAGCTGGTATGGCGCCGGGCATTCGAGTCAAACGGCGATATCCGCACCAGCCTGTGAACCCCGTTTTCGGTTTTCAGCCAGCCATAGGCATTTTCACCATCAATCTTGAGCGTGGCTGACTTAATGCCCGCCTCTTCGCCTTCACTGCGTTCCATGAGTGTGATTTTATAGTCATGCGCTTCGGCCCACCGCATATACATGCGCAGTAACATCGACGCCCAATCCTGCGCCTCGGTGCCGCCCGATCCTGCATGAACCGTCAAAAAGGCGCTATTCGGATCGGCCTCCCCGTCTAACAGGCTTTGTAGCTGTAGTTTTTCCAGACGCGCTTGCAAAGCGGTCAGAGCCGTTTCAGAGTCCGCGACCATCTCCGCATCGCCTTCTTCTTCGGCAAGGGCGATCATATCAACATGATCACGGGATGTCGTTTCAAGAGAGCGAATTTGATCAACCCTGTTCGCAAGGCGGGTTCTTTCCTGCATGATTTCCTGGGCTTTTTGCGGGTTTTCCCACAATGCCGGATCCTCGCTCAGGGCATTCAACTCATCCAGTCGTAAAAGCGCCTGATCCCAGTCAAAGATGCCTCCTCAGCAGCGCCAGCGATTCTTCAATCGCCCTCACGACCGCTTGTGTTTCCGCTTTCATCGCGCCCCCTCCTGAATGCAGGTCATTACTCTCTCTTCATCTCAGGCTGCTTTTATTTCCTTTGCAGGTTCCCCGGCAGAAGCCTTCATAACCATATCGAAATGATCAATCATATCGCTGATAAAGGCAGGCCGGGTTTCTTCCGTCACAACGCCGCTCATCACATGGTTAAAACGGCAAGGCGCCTCCGGCGACCATTGCCCGCCCGCAAACAAAATCTCAGGCTCAAGCTCTGCCGGGCCACCAACAGTCAAGTCACGCACGGTATCGGTAAAGATCATCAGCGACACAGCATTATCAAATAAGGCGACCGGCTTTTCCGTCGAGATGAAACTGGCGATAAAGCGGCGGCTATGCGCCGTCAGTTTCAGCTTGTCTAGGCTTCTCTGTCCTCCCGGCACCACCAAAGCGTGATAATCCGCAGCCAATGCCGCGCTTAACGGAGAGTCGACGGCGAAATGATGTCCCCATCCGGCACCGTCCCAGCTATTGACCAGCCCGTTTTCGGAACTGACGATTCTCACATGCGCGCCAACCTCTATCAACGCCTTGTTCGCGCTGGTCATATCCTGCTCAACAAAACCGTTTGCTACCAGAACGGCCACTTTAATACCTGCCAAAGACTGTTTCATTATACTCTTACTCCTGAACCTGAGAATGGTCGATAGCGAACGAAAGTGCGATACCTAAGAATCGCACCGGCTCGCGTTTTTTGCGAATTAGATTGCCTCGTGTCTTCCACATTCCGGCGCCCCTTGTCAAGCCCATTATATGACAAAGCCGATTGTCGCCGGATCAAAATGACCTGATATTGCCGCAACAAAGACCCGCAGACGTGGCTATAGTGCAATTTGATAAATAAATCACAATGTTGTGGAAAGAGTACTTTACATTCGAAATGATATCTTTATAAAAGGGGGCTTAATCGGTTAGCATGCTGGCCGACATAATTATGTTATGAGCGCATCACATCTTTTTAAGGAGCTAATAATGAAGAAATTGCGCGGCCTTATGGTGGTTATGAGTGTTTTGATTCTTGGCGCGTGTTCCAACTTCAAAACACATAGCGAAATTGACGCCCTGAACGAAGTGCAGCCGGTCGGTAGCGCTTTCACACAGGCGCTGGCGATTGAATATCGTGAATTTGCCAACAGCAAAATGGATATGATGGATTATCCTGATGCCCTGCATTTTGCCCGTAAAGGGTTGGCTGCAGCAGCTGGCGAAGTTGTAATGCCTGAACCGATCAGTGACTGGAACCTGCTGCCCCGCCACATGGAAGAGCTTTCCGAAGCGCGCGGCCGCCTGATTGTTGCTTTTGACCTTGGCGCCCGTGAAATTGCTCCGGCGCTGGCCGCCATGGCGCAAGCACGCTTTGACTGCTGGATCGAAGAGCAGGAAGCCAACTGGCACGCTGACGGGATCCTGCGTTGCAAGTCCGAGTTTCTGGATGCAATGGCCAACCTCGAAGATATGCTTGAGCCTGTAGCGCCCGTTGCGCCGCCGCAGCCTGAGCCGACCTACGAAGTTCCGGAAGCCGCTGAGCCGATGATGCCTGAAGATGCCATGTACCTTGTCTTCTTCGACTTTGATTCGACTGAAATCGGTGCCGGCGGCCAGAATGTTCTGGATGCTGTTGCTGATGAAATCAACAGCCGCAGCGTCAGCGTTGTTCGCATCGTCGGTCACACCGACAGTGCCGGCCCGCGCAGCTATAACGAAAGACTGGCCATGCGCCGTGCCAACGCCGTTCGTGACGCTTTGACAGCGCGCGGTGTTGATGCTTCGGTTCTTCGTGTTGAAGGACGCGGTCAGGATGAGCAGCTTGTCGAGACAGCTGACAATGTTCGTGAGCCTGCCAACAGACGTGCGCAAATCACGTTTGAGTAAGCAATTACGATCTTGAAGTTTAAAAGAGCCGGAGTTATAACTTCGGCTCTTTTTCTATGGGGGGAGCATGCCGCATCATGACTGTTTTTGAGAAAACCACACATGGCATCACGGTTTTAGTGGAGCCGGAATTTCTGGAAGAGGAATCCAGCCCGGAAGACAGCCATTATGTCTGGACGTATCACGTAACGATCCGTAACAATACAAACCGTCCGGTCAGACTGCAATCGCGTTACTGGCGCATTACCGATGCGACCGGCGCTGTCCATGAAGTGTCCGGTGAGGGTGTGGTTGGTGAGAAGCCTCTGCTTGGCCCCGGCGCGCAATATGAATATTCCAGCGGCGCACCATTGCGTACAGCAACAGGATTCATGGGTGGCTCTTACGAAATGTATGATGATAATGATCGGAAAATGACTGTTGATATACCGTTATTTTCTCTGGATAGCCCTTACCAGAAGAGCGTGTTACACTAGGGTTCAAACCTGTTGGAGAGATCATGCCGGATCTGCGCCCCATTCTTTATGTCATTGGAATACTGCTGTCGATTCTCGCCGCGGGCATGACCGTGCCCATGATGGTTTCTTTTTATTATGGCGGTGAGGACTGGAAAATATTTTTTATCTGTATTTTGATCACCGCTTTTTTCGGCGGCAGTCTTGTGCTGGGTAATTACAACAGCAAAGGTTTCTCGCTGACGATCAAGCAGGCTTTCCTGCTGACGACAACAAGCTGGATCGCGCTGGCCGCTTTTGCGAGCCTACCTTTTTGGCTGTCTTCCATGCATATGACCTATACGGATGCCTTTTTCGAGGCCATGTCAGGCATCACAACGACCGGGTCAACTGTCATGACAGGGCTGGATCACACCCCGCGCGGCATATTGATCTGGCGCGCTTTGCTGCAATGGCTCGGCGGGATCGGGATTATCGTGATGGCGCTTTCGGTTCTGCCTTTCCTGAAAGTCGGCGGGATGCAGCTTTTTCGCACGGAATCGACCGAAAATGAAAAAGCCCTGCCCCGCGCGACAAAAATGGCCAGCGCCATTGCTTATATTTATCTGTCTTTCACCTTTATTTGCGCGATGTGTTATCACGCTGCCGGGCTGGAGCTTTTCGATGCTGTGGCGCATGCCATGACAACCGTCGCAACAGGCGGCTTCTCAACATTCGATAGTTCATTCGCAGCCATGGAAAATGCCGGGATAGAGCTAACGGCTATTCTTTTCATGATCTTAGGCGGCATGCCGTTTCTTTTGTACCTCAAAACAGTGCGCGGCGATCTGGGGGTTATTTTTCGCGACCCGCAGGTGCGCTGGTTTTTGTCGATCATTGCCGCCGCGATTATATTAATGACCCTGCATCTGGCATGGCACCTCGACATGCCGGCGATTGAGTCCCTGCGCCGGGCGGCTTTTAATGTCGTGTCGCTCATAACCGGCACGGGATATGCCAGCGCCGATTACATGCAATGGGGCGGCTTTGCTGTCTCGCTGTTATTCTTTTTGATGGTGGTTGGCGGCTGCGCCGGATCGACATCCTGCGGAATCAAGATTTTCCGGTTTCAGGTTTTATACGCCGTAACCCATACGCAAATTAAAAAGCTGCTTTACCCTCACGGGGTTTTCATTCCTTATTACGGCAAAACACCGTTGCCCGATGATGTTCCGCCCTCGGTCATGGGGTTCTTTTTCCTGTATGCGCTGTGCTTTGCCGTGCTGGCTATGGCGTTGTCTTTTGTCGGGCTGGATTACATGACCGCCATGTCCGGTGCGGCAACAGCCATTTCCAATGTCGGCCCGGCCATGGGAGATATTATCGGCCCGGCAGGAACCTTCACCAGCCTTCCAGACAGCGCCAAATGGATGCTGTCTTTCGGCATGTTGCTGGGGCGGCTTGAGTTATTTACGGTTCTGGTTTTGCTGTCGCCGCATTTCTGGCGGCGATAACCCCCTTCCCTCATCCCGGGAAAAGCGAAAAGCCCACGTCAGATCAACGCGCCCAATCAACGCCTCAGATCAAACCGTGCTTTTCGCGCAGCGCCTTTTGAACAGCCTGATCGACATCTTCAATCAAAGTCTGTATAAAGCCCTGCTTTTCCTGCTCTTTTTCCGACAGGGAATAACGCTGAGGGATCGCAATCCAGCGCTTGATGTTTAGAACGGAATGACGGCCTTCAATCCCTTCGGGGGACACAGCATAAAGCCGCAGCCGTACCGCAACCTCGTAATAATCCTGTTTGTTGGTACCAAACCATTGGTTCAACATACCTTCCGGTTGGCGAACATCGCGGACGCTATTGACCTCCTCGATAATAAAATATAACTCACCGGCGCTATAGCGGCCTGACGGGCGCAAACGATTTTCGGCATAGCGGCGCAGTGCCATATCCGGCGGGGTCGGAAAGCTGGAAGAGACATCTCTGAGGCTGGCCGCCGGATTATAACGATTTTCTATGCGGATATCCGCAACATCAATGGTTTTGGGCGGTAAGTTCTGGAAAGACAATGCCTGTAAAGGCCGGCTTTCCGGTGCCTGAGCCGCGCACCCGGCCAGAAATGAAAAACAACAAAAGATCACGATCAAAAAAGCAGCTTTATTCATACGCAAAAAGGCTCCATCCCTTTGTTAGCTTTTGATTTTATAGCCGCTGCGGATCATTGCCCAGCCCAGAATAATCAGGCTGGCATTCACCGCCGCAAGCAACCATAGTCCCGTCATAACATCGCCGTCCGCATGGCCGGTCAGGCCATACCGAAAACCGTCAATCGCATGAAAAAACGGGTTGTAAAAGGCAATGTCGCGCCACATACCCGGCAAGGATGACAGGGAATAAAACGTACCGGACAAGAAAGTCAGCGGCATGATAATGAAATTGGTCACCGCCGCAATATGGTCGAATTTTTCAGACCATATCCCGCCGATGATCCCCAGACTGGCCAGCATCATCGTGCCCAGCAGGGCAAAGGCCAGCACATGAAAAGGCGAATACAGGCCAATGGGCACAAACAGGCTGATCAACAGCGCCGAGGCCAGCCCCACAGACAGCCCGCGCAAAACACCTCCGACCATATAACCGGAAAATAGTTCTGCCGCGCTCAAAGGCGGCATCAGCACATCAACAATATTGCCCTGCACCTTGGAAATCACCAACGAAGACGACGTATTGGCGAACGCATTTTGTACCATGCTCATCATCACCAGTCCCGGCGCCAGAAATAACAGATAAGGCACCTCACCCACTGTGCGATCCGCCCCGCCCAGCGCCAGCGAAAAAACCGTATAAAACAGCAAAGTCGTTATCATCGGCGCAATAATGGTCTGCATATAGACGCTCAGAAAACGCCCGACTTCCTTTTGCACCAGCGTCACAAAGCCGATCACATTAATATGCCTCATCTCGCGGGGGGCGGGGGTCTTGTCTTGCATGACAGGTTCAGACATCTTATTCTTTTGATGAGTATGGAAAAAACCGAACGATAGAAAAGCAACGGATGTACTCTTCGGATCATAGCAAAACCGCCGCGCCGGGGCAAAAGAATGATCACCCGCAGGGCAAAAAAAAATCCGCGCCCAAAACGCCACGCAAAATAACCGGACAATATCTGCATAATGCCGGTCTTTATTACCTGCAGCGTTTCGCCAGCAGCCAAAATAATTTCAAAACCGTCATGATGCGGAAAATTGACCGTTCATGCGCCTTTCATCAGGATCCAGATCGTGAGACCTATGTGAAGATGCTGGATCAGCTGATCGAAACCTTTTGCCGGGCGGGGCTGTTGGATGATGCCGCCTATGCGCGGGGGATGGTGCAGTCATTGCGGCGCCGCGGCACATCCCGCAAAATGATTTTTGCAAAACTGACACAAAAAGGACTGTCCGCCGAACAAATCAGTCAGTCTCTCAAGCTCTATGAAGAAGAAAACGCCGCATCCGGCACAGAGCCGGAACTGGCAGCGGCGCTGCGCCATGCCCGCCGCAAAAGGCTGGGCGCCTTCAGCAACAAGGACAGGACGGCGATTGACAATGAAGAATCCCGGCGCCTTTACAACAAAGAGCTTGCGACATTCGCGCGCGCCGGATTTTCTTATGAGATCGCCGGAAAAGTTTTATCCATGACCGCACAGGATATCGAACAGCTTTAGGGTTAAGGCTTACAGCTTATTTTTTCTTGACGCGCCGCGCCGGAAAAATAATCGACACGGTTGTGCCGATCCCTTTTTGTGAAAACAGGTCAAGCTCACCTTCATGCAACTTCACCAAAGCCCGGACAAGCGTCAACCCCAGCCCTGCCCCTGATCCGCTGCGGCTGTGAGCCGTTTCAATCTGGCCGAAAGCCGACAGGGCTTTTTCAACATCCGTATCATCCATCCCTATGCCGGTATCGGTGATAGATAGCTTAAACCGTCCGCTTTCTTCCAGAGCGCCGGAAATCGTAATACGCCCGCCTTCAGGCGTAAATTTGACCGCATTGCTCAACAAATTAAGCATAATCTGCTTGATCGCCAGACTTTCCCCGACAATATCAGGGGTTGTATCATCCAGCGTATTTGTAAGGATCAGCTTTTTCTCACCAGCCTTCGCCTGCACGAACTCCAGCGCAGAACCAACCACCGCTTTCACGTTGACAAACTCTTCGTTCAACTGGCGGTCGCCGGCCTCGATTTTCGAAATATCAAGAATTTCATTGATGATGCTCAAAAGCCTGTTACCGCTATCGTAAATATCATTGGCGTAATCCCAGTATTGACGATTTTCGATCGGCCCCAGCACCTCACCTTTAATAATCTCCGCAAAACCGATAATCGAATTTAACGGCGTTCTTAACTCGTGGCTCATATTCGCCAGGAATTCCGACTTGGCACGGTTTGCCATATCGGATTGCAGCTTTGCCTCTTTCAGGCTGATCTCCGCATGCTTACGGGCATCAATATTTTCCAGGCTACCTTCATAATAAAGGATATTCCCGTCATCATCGGTCACGGCGCGGGCATTTTCGGAAACCCAGACACGGCCGCCATCACGGCGTTTGACCTCGCCTTCAAAATTATGGACGCGGCCTTTTTCGTTCAACATACGCAAAAATTCCATTCTTTGCCGATAATCGACATAGACTTCTTCATGAACGTTATTGATTTCATCCATCATTTTGTGGACGCTTTCATATCCCAAAATACGTGCCATTGCCGGGTTTGCGCTTAAAAACACACCTTCGGGCGCAAGCTGGTAAATGCCGCCGGCGGCATTTTCGACGATCGTACGATATTTTTTCTCGGCTTCGCTCAACGCCCGCTCGGCACGCATACGTTCCTCGACATCCGTGATTGACCCCACAACCCGCACATTCTGGTTTTTGTCTTGTCGCAACATCGAAACAGCAAACTCCACCGAACGATACGTATCATTCAGGGATCGCAAGCGGGTATAGGCGCGATAGGCTGATTTTTTGCCGCTCAGCAATGCCTCGAAATTCCGTTTTTGCTCTGCCTGATCCTGGGGGTGCAACAAATCAAACAAACTCACGCCAACGGAATCCTCGACTTTGCGTCCGGTGATTTTCTGCCATGTCTCATTCACGAATAATATATGTCCGTCCGCTGACGCCTCGAAAATCACGTCACTGACCGAATCAATAATGGCTTTATATTCGCGCTTGGTTTTCAGCAGCGCCTGATTAAGTCTTTCTCTTTCTTCTATTTCGCTATCAAGCTCATAATTTTTCTTCAAAAGCTCCTTGTTCGCGGCAGCCAGACGATAGGCATTTTGCTGGCTGTTACGGACATAAAACGTCCCGAACAACGTCAAAAGCCCGCCCATAGCCAAAACGGCCATGGACAAATACTGGAAAAAAGCCTGTTGCATCTCTGGACGGAACATCACCTGTCCGTGCCATGCTGTACCGCTATTATGAAATGAGAAATGACGTCCCGGCACAGATTCATCCTGATGTCCGTCATAAACCGTTTGTGCGCTATAATCCGCAACCAGCGCTATATCCCCGTCAGCACCTGTGCCGATCTCCAGCCGCTCTATATCCGTCCGGCCTTCCAACCAGCGACGCCCTAACAGACGCTGAACATCGCTAACCGCAACAAGCCACCCTTGTGAATCGCCGGCACCAAAAGGCACCCCCATCACAACAGGCCTGATCTGCACTGATGGCGTCTCATAAAACTCGCCATAGCGTGCCAGATTACCTTGTGTATGGAACAAAACCGTATGCTCGTCTGCTGATTCCGCAGAAAACATGCGTACCAGACTAGTTGTCAGATTGTCTGTCACAATAACAGGTTCCCAACCGCCATCTCTGGTCGCTACAGAATCGCCATGCCAATGGCCGTTTTCATCACGAGACAATATGATAATGCGTGACAGTTTATCTCCTATATCAACGTCCGGCAGGCCGCTCAGCATGCCTTCATAGTCATCCGCGGGAGTCATCGATGCGTTATAGGCCAGCAGCCTTAACATTTCGCTCACCTGATCCTGACGCGCTTCCATATATTGGATTAACGTTATAACTTTCTTGTCATCGTTGCTTTTGATAATTTCGCGTTCAACCATGGTCAAAGCGATATAAGCCAATACCGTCAGGATCATTCCCGACACCAGAACGGCAAGCTGCATCCCACCGGATATACGATGGCGCGTGGCATAGGAGCGATGTCCGATGCCATTCCCGGTATGATCATTCTTGTTACGATTCAAGGCCATAAGATATTATAACCCACTTTAATTGCAGTAATTTCCACCTCACGCAGAAAAATAACATATCTTTCCACAATTAAACTATGCGTTATCGCGGTTAAGCAATCGCTAATTTTCAGGCATTTAGGATCAAACCTCATTCATTTCGTAAATTCTGCGCGAGAAAATTTTTAGTGGATATTTGGGAAAAGCGCGAAGAGCATAGCCGTCGCTATGGTCAAACACTTTGAGCAAATAGACACAAAAATTTACCTCGCCCTTACGGGTTACCAATGATAAATGCATCTACGGCGTCAAGCAAGCTTACCGTAGGCACCGCTACGCTTTCGCTTGCTTTTCTGGTATCTGCATTTATCATTGGCAACAGCATTTTACGAAATGAATGAGGTTTGATCCTAGAAGCAGAAGTTGAAATTATTACAGCGCGTCGATGACCAGCCCGGCGACATCGTCACCTGTTGCGGCTGACAATTCTCTTAAACCGGTGGGGCTGGTAATATTAATTTCGATCAGATAATCGCCGATAATATCAATCCCGGCGAGAAAGACGCCGTCTCCGACAATTTTTTGTCCGACCTTTTCCGCCAGCGCATACTCGGATTCATCCAGCTTCCTGACGTCATAGCTGCCTCCCGCGGCAAGATTCCCCCGGATACTGTCCTCTGCGGGCAAGCGCACCAGTGCATATCCGTAAGGCTTGCCATTAATGATAATGACGCGCTTATCGCCATGCGCTATATCAGGCACAAATTTCTGCGCCATCACGGGATATGTTCCGCGTGCTGTCTGAATTTCCCAGATAACATCCAAATTAACATCATTCTTCTTCACGAGGAAAACGCCACTGCCGCCCATTTCATCCAGGGGTTTTATAATGATGTCATTATGAAGCGCCGCAAAGTCCCGCAATATGTCACGCGATGACGTCACCACATAAGGTGGGCAAAAATCCGGGAAACATGTGGCATAAAGTTTTTCGTTGTAGCGCAGCAGCGCCAGCGGGTCGTTAATAATACGTGCGCCGTTTTTTTGTGCTTGCGCCAACATATAACAACAATGAATAAAACGCTTGTCCACAGGCGGATCCTTGCGCATAAAAACGGCATCAAGCGCGCTTATCTCAATATCTTCATGCGCGTCATCCATGGCATACCATTGATCGGGATGATCCTGAAGGGTCAGCGTTTTTGTTCGTGCCCGCACCTTGCCATCCGCGATATAAATATCATCTTGTTCCATATAGGATAGCCCAAGGCCGCGCTCTTGTGCCGCCCGCATAAGGGCTAGCGTTGTGTCCTTGGCTGGTTTAATCTGTGTAACAGGATCCATAATGACCCCGATTATTTGTCCCTGCTTCATATGAAAAGGCCTTGATTACATGCTTTCAACATCAAATTTTATCGATGATCTGAGACTGGGATGCAAGCCCAAAGATCGCTGGCGGATAGGGCTGGAGCTTGAAAGCTTTGTCGCCGACTCAAAAACCGGACAGGCCTTACCCTATGAAGGAGACAAAAGCATCCGTGAGATATTATGCCGTTTTGCCGATCGCTACGGGTGGGACATCATATCCGAAAGCAACAATCCGGTTGCCCTGACAAAAGACGGCGAAACATTTTCAATCGAACCCGGCGGACAGCTTGAATATTCCGGTGCGCCATACGATACGCTCGCCGGGCTGGAATCTGCGCTGACAACATTTTATAAAAACTTAACATCGATCATCGACGAAATGGATCTGACACTGATCTTCGCAGGGTTCCCAAAATCATGGCGGCGCGAGGATATGCACTGGATGCCCAAGACCCGTTACGAAATCATGCAGCGCTATATGCCCGGGAAAGGCACGCTGGGGCTAGATATGATGCTGCGCACCTGCGGCACGCAAATCAATCTGGATTATGAAAGCGAACATGATATGGTGCGCAAATTCCGGGTTGCTTTGGGATTACAACCACTCATAATCGCCCTGATGGCAAATGCGTCCTTTAAAGAAGGGCGTCCGGTCGGCTATGCCAGCTATCGCGCCCATATATGGACACAGACCGACCCTGATCGCTGCGGCATTCCTGACTTTGTATTCTCCCCCGCCATGGGATTTTCCCGTTATGTTGATTACGCTCTGGACGTGCCCATGTATTTCGTCAGGCGTCAGGGGCGCTATATTGATGTCGCCGGGCGATCCTTTCGCGATTTTATGAATGGCCGCTTGCCGGAACTTCCCGGCGAAATGCCTACCATGACAGACTGGCAGGATCATCTGACAACATTATTCCCCGATGTCAGGCTAAAGCGCTATCTGGAGCTGCGCGGCGCCGACAGCCAGTCGCTGGATATGGTGATGGCAATGGCCGCGTTTTGGAAAGGCATTTTATATACGCCAAAAGCACTCGGAAAAGCGCTCGATGATATCGCTAAATGGACAACCGAACACCATATACGCTTTCGCGAAGAAGCCGCCATGAACGGTCTTGTCGGCGTCGCCCCCGAAGGGCAGGATATCTGGGTTTTGGCCGCATCCTATATCGGGCTGGCATCCGAAGGGCTGGAGGCGTCAGAGCAATGTTACCTGACCCCTTTCCGACAAAAAATAGAGCTCTGCGCCGCCAAACAAAAAACAGCGATATAGGGTCAGACCTTTTTCAGCGTCAGTTCCTTATAAGCATCCTGAAGCCGTTTGGTAAAAGCGGACGGGGTATAGTGATGATCGTCGATCCGCCCGACAGATGTAATTTCGGCAGCAGTCCCGGTAACAAAGACTTCCTCGAACGCCCCGATCTCTTCAGGCATGATGGTTGTTTCCTCAGCCTCTATCCCCATATCAGCCATGATTTTCAAGACTGTCTGGCGGGTAATGCCGTTCAGGAAACATTCGGCTTTGGGGGTTTTGACCTGCCCGTCTTTGACAAAGAATATATTGGAGCCTGAGGATTCCGCGACACGGCCTTGATAATCAAGCATAAAAGCATCGTCAAAACCTACGCGCTCGGCTTCGTGCTTGGCCATGGTGCCGATCACGTAATTACTGGCCGCCTTGCTTTGCACAGGCGCTGTCGTGGGGTCAGGACGCCGCCATTTAACGGTTTTAAGCGATATACCTTTATCATCGCCGCCTTTGGGGAAGAAATATTTGGGCCATTGCCAACACGCGAAAGCCACATGAATTGTGTTTTTCTGGGCGGAAACCGCCAGTTGCTCAGTGCCGCGCCACGCAATAGGGCGCACGTAACCGTCACGGATATTATTGGCTTCGATGATCTCGCGCGAAACCGCGTCAATCTCCTCGACGCTCATCGGCAAATCCATATCAATCATCGCCGCCGAGTCGATCAGGCGCTGGGAATGCTCACGCAATTTAAAAATCTGGCCGTCATAAACGCGTTCGCCTTCAAACACAGCGCCGCCATAATGCAAGCCATGAGACAGGACATGCAGCTTTGCATCCCGCCAAGGGCGCATCTCTCCATCCATCCAGATATAACCGTCGCGGTCGTCAAAAGGAATATTTGTCATGAAGCGGTATGTTTTCCTTAAATTTTTCAGAACTGTATGACATTATCAGAATTCACGGAGACAATTAAGGAAAAAACAGCCCGGACAATGCAAAATTCACCGGAAAATTACGCCGCAATGCCGCATATCCTGCTGGTCGATGATGACAACAGGATCAGGCAGCTTGTCTCGCGTTACCTGACCGAACACGGATTTTTGGTGACGACCGCGTCCTGCGCCGGTGAGGCCTATGAAACGCTGGATGCGTTTACTTATGATGCGCTGGTGCTGGATGTCATGATGCCGGGGGAAACCGGGCTGGAAATGACAGCACGCCTGAAAGAGCAAAGCGACATCCCGATTATCCTGCTGACCGCGCTGGGGAGCGCCGATGACAGGATCACCGGGTTCGAGCGCGGCGCGGATGACTACCTGCCCAAACCGTTCGAGCCACAGGAACTTGTCATGCGGTTGCGGGCGATCCTGCGCCGCCGCCCCGCCTATCGCCCGGAACAGCCTTTATACCGTATCGGGCGCTGGATCTTTGATATGCGCTATCCAGAGCTTGACAATGATGCGGGCGCGATCGCCCTGACCGAGGTTGAGTTCAACCTGTTGAAAGCGCTGACGCAAAAAGCCGGGCACATTGTCAGCCGTGAAGATGTCGCGGCGTTGTGCGGCTTGTCTGCCGGTGAGCGCACCATCGACGTACAGGTGACGCGCCTGCGCAAGAAGATTGAGGACAACCCAAAAACGCCGCGCCTTTTACAAACGGCACGGGGCAAAGGATATATGTTGCAGGCGGAAGAGGTCAAAGCCCCATGAAAACCGGCATTAAGAAAATCTTGCCACGGACATTATTCGGACGGTCTTTGTTGATCCTGATTACCCCGGTTTTGTTGATCCAGATCATCACGACCTTTATGTTTTTCGACCGGCACTGGAATAAAATGACCGATCGTCTGGCGCGCGCAGTCTCCGGGGAAATCGCCGTCATTGCCGATTATATCAGCGACAGGCAGGATAAAGACGATCTGAAGCAAATAACATCTTACGCCGGGCAATATTTGCATTTCCTGATTAGTTACGAAGATGGCAAAAGCCTGGAAGACATCGAAAGAGACGCGCGCGGGCTGGCGAAAAGCTCGATCGTTGCCCAGATATTGGGGCGCGCCTTTGACCGTGATTTGCGCCGCCCCTATCGTATATGGGTGGATGTCGAGGAAAAATGGGTCGAGGTCGCCGTCCAGATTGATGGCGGGATTTTATATGTCTCGCTGCCGGAAAGGCGGTTGTTTTCGTCATCGGGCTATGTGTTTTTGCTGTGGATGATCGGGGCATCGCTGATTTTGCTGGCGGTGGCGATTTTATTCATGCGGAACCAGATTCGCCCGATCCGGCGTCTGGCGGTGGCGGCGGCGCGGTTTGGGCGCGGGCAGGACATTCCCGAAAGCTTCCGCCCCGAAGGCGCACGGGAAATTCGTCAGGCTTCCAGCGCTTTTCTGGATATGTATAAACGCATCAGGCGGCAGATCGAACAGCGCACGACCATGCTGGCCGGCGTGTCGCATGACCTCAGGACGCCGCTGACCCGTATGAAGCTTCAGCTTTCCATGATGCCGCCTTCCGCCGATATTGACGCGCTTAAGGGCGATATTGCCGAGATGGAGCGTATGATCGGCGCCTATCTTGACTTTGTTCGCGGCGAAGGTGACGAAGCAGTTGAAAGAACGGATCTGGGCGCGTTGGTCAACGATGTCACCGCATCCGTCCCGCCGCAAGGAAAAAACATATCGGTTTCGATCCCTGATGATACCTATATGGATGTGCGCCCTGTCGCTTTCCGGCGCTGTCTGTCGAACCTTGTGGAAAATGCCTGTAAATATGGCGGCGATGTGACCATCACCGCCAGCCAGACCTCGGATTATACAACCATCATTATTCAGGATGACGGGCGGGGCATCCCCCGCGATCGTTTTGAGGATGTGTTCAAGCCGTTTTTCCGCCTTGATGAGTCACGCAACCCTGAAACAGGCGGGGTCGGTCTGGGGCTGCCGATCGCGCAGGATATCATCATGGGGCATGGTGGCCGTATCCGGCTGGAACAAGCCACCCCGCAAGGGCTGAAAATCATTATCGACATGCCGCGATGATACGAAACCAGGGTCAGGCCTCATAAACCAAGCGCTCTTGATTCTATACCACTTGCCCGGCCGCATAGCCGGACGCCCACGCCCATTGAAAATTGTAACCGCCCAGATGGCCGGTGACATCGACGACTTCGCCGATAAAATAAAGGCCGGGATGGCGTTGTGATTCCATCGTCCGCGATGACAGCCCTCGCGTATCAACCCCGCCGAGCGTTACCTCTGCCGTCCGGTAGCCTTCCGTGCCGCCGGGGCGTAATTGCCACCCATTGACAGCCTGCGCCAACAGGCGGATTTTCTCATGCGAAAGATCGGCCAGCCTGCCGTCAACGCCATAGAACCCGCACAAGCCCTGTGCCAGTCTTTTTGGCACGCATTCGGCCAGCGCATTATGAATTTCCTGCTTTGGCTGCGCCGCCTTGCGGTCGATTAAAAAGCGTGTCACATCCGTATCAGGCGCCAGATTGACAGTGATATCCCCGCCTTCCGCCCAGTAAGACGAAATTTGCAGGATTGACGGGCCGCTCAGCCCCCGATGTGTAAATAGCAACCCTTCCGCGAATGATGTCCGTCCGCATGCGACCCGCGCATCGACCGACACGCCGGTCAGGCTTTTACAAAAATCCAGCAACCCGCTCTGGAAAGTCAGCGGCACCAACGCCGGACGCGTTTCAACAATATCCATCCCAAAATGCCGGGCAAGGTCGTAACCGAATTTGCTCGCCCCGATCTTGGGGATGGAAAGCCCGCCTGTGGCCACAACCACAGACCGGCATTGATGTGTTCCTTGTGACGTTTCGACGCAGTAACCGCCCGGTTCCGCCGCGGTCACCGCGCCAACCGTAACGTCTTTATCAACCCGCACACCGGCATCGTGGCATTCGGTCAGCAACATCGTGATAATTTGTTGCGCCGATTCATCGCAAAAAAGCTGCCCCAGCGTTTTTTCGTGATAAGCAATGCCGTGTTTTTCGACCAGCGCGATAAAATCCTGTGGCGTATAACCGCGCAGCGCCGATTTGCAAAAATGCGGGTTGGATGACAGATAATGTTCCGGGGCGGCATGAATATTGGTGAAATTACACCGCCCGCCCCCCGATATGCGGATTTTCTCGCCGATTTTTTGAGCATGATCCACAAGCCAGACACGCTGTCCGCGCTTGCCGGCCTCAATAGCGCACATCATACCCGCCGCCCCGGCACCAAGAATGATTACATCAGGGTCAAAATGCACGGGACAACCACAATCACAAAGAGAAAATCATCATGCCGATGGCGATAAAAATCGCGGCATGAAAAATGCCAAGGGCAATATTGCGTTGCTCAAGAACTTCTTTTTTGCCGTTGATCCGAAACAGGATCAAACGTTCGGCAATCTGCGCCAGAACCGCCCACACCGCAACCGCGACAAGCGACACGCAAACCCACGCCACAGCAATCGTCGCGAGGTCGTAAACTTCATACACAACCACATGTGCCGCCGCCGCAATCGCAAAAGCCATGCCGATTTTTTGCCCAGAGAATCGCAGCGCCAAAGCAATATTGCCCTGTGACAAATGATCCTGTACCCGGTGTCCCTTATTCAGGCGGGCAAAAGCCGCCATCGAAAGCAAGGTCAGAACCGTCAGTAAAATCTGGGAGATCGCATAGCCCGAAAACAACGTCAAAAACGATTCAACGGAAAAGACGCTCGACCAGATCATGACAGCGCGAATAATGATCGCCGCCGCCAGAACATTCCCCGCATCGGCAATCGCCACGGCAATATTGCCTTTGACAATCTCATCCCGCAGGGAAATCTCGCGCATGGTGATTTTGTCGAAAATCAGCCGCGTCAGCGCCATCAGCAAAATCCCCACGGCGCCCAGAACGGCAACCATCGAGATTGATTCAATGCGTGCCTGACCGTAATGGCCATAAATCAGGCCGCTGACCATGATGGTTATCCCCAGCGCCGCGCCGGCCAGTGAAATGCCAAAAGCCGGATTGTCTTTTTCCAGCAATTCGCGTCTGGCGCTGATATGCGAGATCATCCCCGAAAACAGCCGCAAAGAAGCAAAAAGCGCCACAACAATCAACAAGTTCGTCAGGACGATGATATTGTAATAATGATCCCAGTAAATCATATCCATGGTGTTTTCCAGTCAAATTCAAAAATAGCTCTTATCACCGGACTACTGTAATGCCGATACACCACGCACGAAAAGTGAAGATCGCAACCATGATAAAGTTTTCAAGAGATTTGTGCTGACAGACCGGATAGCAGCCGCCACTTACTCATTGAGCGTTCTGGCTTCTTCAATGCTGGCGCCCACCGGCACATTATCGTGTTTTTGATAAAGCGCCTCGAGCGACTTGCGGCGATCATCGGCAAGCACACGGAACAAGACCCATATCATGGCATACAGGATGAATGTAAAGGGAAGCGCCGCCAGCACAACACCCGCCTGCAAAGCTTGCAAACCGCCAGTGACAATCAAGGTCAGGCAAATCGCCGCGATCAATCCCCCCCATGTCAGGCGCTTGACCAACGGCGGGTGAATAGCCCCGCGATCCGTCATTTGCGAGACAATATAAGAAGCCGAGTCAGCCGATGTCACCAGAAAAACAAAAATCAGTGCCAAACCGATAACCGAGATAATATCCGAAAACGGTAATGTCCCGAACATGACAAATAACGCTGTTGTAATATTATCGTCAGTCGCAGCAGCAATCCCCGCGCCTTCGAACAAATCAAGATAAAGCGCCGTCGTCCCGAATACGCCGATCCACAAACAGGCAAGCAATGGCGGCATAATCAGAACACCAAACACATATTCGCGGATTGTTCTGCCGCGTGATATACGCGCAATGAACATCCCCACAAACGGCGACCATGCAATCACCCACGCCCAGTAAAAAATAGTCCATTCCCGCGCCCATTCAGACCTTTCAAAGGTCGCTGTTTGCAGGCTCATAACAAAGAAATTCTGGAGATAATCTCCCATCCCCTGGGCGATTGATTCCAAAATCATCAATGTCGGCCCGACAATCAGGATATAAACCATCAACCCGATCGCCAGCCCCATATTGATATTCGACAGAATTTTAATGCCTTTATCAAGACCGGTCACAGCCGAAATCATATAGGCAACAAACATGCCGCTCAATATAATTGCCTGCCACTTGATGCCTTCCGCAAACCCGAACTGATAGGATAGCCCGCCATTTATCTGCAAAACGCCCAGCCCCAAAGATGTGGCGATCCCCATTACGGTGGCAACCACAGCAAAAACATCAAAGGCACCGCCCAGCTTTCGTCCGGTTGCTCCTGTGCCCGTCAGCGGGCTTAACACCGTTGACACAAGGCCTGGCTCCTGTCTGCGGAACTGGAAAAAACCAATAATCAGCCCGACAATCGCAAAAGCCGCCCATTGATGAACCCCCCAGTTAAAAAAGCTGTACTGTACGGCTTGTCTTGCCGCCGCAGCCGTTTCCCCGTCAACATAACCATGCGGCGGATTAAGATAATGCGACATTGGCTCCGCGATACCATAAAAAACCAGCCCGACACCGAAACCGGCGGCCAGCAACATTGAAATCCACGAAAAAAACGAATAATCAGGAACGCTGTCCGGTGCGCCAAGGCGAATTTCGCCGTATTTTGAAAGCGCCAGATAAAAAAGAATAACAACAAACCCAAACACAGACAGCAGGTAAAACCAGCCAAAATGCATCGTCACCCATCCCAGAGCCGCCCCGGCTGCACTGCCAAACGAGTCCGGGAAAAATGCGCCTGCCCCGACCAGCATCAATACGAAAAATAACGGAGATCAAAAAGACCGGTTGTTTAAAAGACTTCATCATGGCTGTAAGCTTACAAGCCAAAGCACGCAAAGAAAACCCCCCTTTGCCGGGTTCTTTATATCATTGATCTGAAGTGAAAGCCGTGTGTCCTGCCCGTCAAACATTAAACCGGAAATTTTGAATTAAGACTCCGTAATTTATAGTGTGACTTTTGGCGCTGGTCATTTTGCACACGGTTTTGTATGCGCTGGCGTGATAATCACGCGGGATTATTTTCTTGGGAATATACAAAATCATCTGTTCCGAAGCGATTACTGCCAAAAATCGCCTCATAGTCTCCGCCAAGCTCATCCCTATACGCTTCCGCCTGCTCCCTGATAGCAAAAATTCCGGCTAATTTCCACGGATTTTGTCTTAGCACACCCCAGACACGAAGCGATCCCTCATTATCCGCATCGATCGAAGGCAAAAATCCCCGCATGGCCGGGATCGGACGAAACCAAAACGAATAACCTTCCGTCAATTCGTCAACATCGGGGTCATGAAGGCTGGAACTGACTATGCCGATAACATATCCATTCTCATTGAAAATAGGGCCGCCACTGATACCGCTTGGCCATTTAGACGAAACGACAAAAGTAGGCCAGCGCCTATTGGCGTTGCGGCCTTGAGGCAGTATCTCTGTAATAGTTCCCACAGCGCCATGCAAACCCTCAGTAAAATGAACAAGATTTCTCTCAGGAACATGCTGTACGTTCATAACGCCTGGATACCCGACTGCCATGACGCGATCCCCCACCGCAGGAGGGTTGCCGCCATAAACCTGTAAAGGCAAAAACCCACGATGTTGCTGCACCTTTGGACTGCGCGGATCAAAAATCAGCTTCGCGCAATCAAAGACATTTACCATTTCATTCGGCAGATGGAGCAAAGGGCTTTCCCGTTCTCCCCGTATTGTTGCCGCCTCATGCAGAAAAACAAAACTCTCACGCGGGATCGACGGTCTGCCTAAAACCATTCCGGGGCTGAAAAAACCAAACACAGTCCCAAGCTCAGGGCTGTTGAAAAAATTCCGTGTCTCCCGGCTTTCCAGCACATGATATGCAGTCAGACATGTTCCAAAGGGATCAACGCGGAAAGCCGTCCCTATGCCGCTGATTTCTTCGGTTTCTCTATCAATGGAAAACAAAGGGATGATGACGGATCGCAACCCGAAAGGATCTTCAATCCGAAACAACGTCTCATCTTGATCGTCTCTTGGCAAATACGGGAATGGCACACTGTTTCCTTCGATCAAATATTGATATTAGAAATTATCTGCATAAGAAGATTTAAAATATTCTTTTAAAGCCCAATCAGGGAAGATATCTCGTTGCAGTAATTTAAGATTTGGTGCAGACGTATCATCAATATTAAAAGCAGCCTCAGATTTTGCTTCGTATAATCTCAAGCCTTTCTCCGTAATTGTTAACCCACACTGAGGGTCAGCCACCCCTGCTTTTATCGCATGTTCTTTAAAACAAGGGTCCAGCTCAATAAGCTTGGCCAAGTCATGTATACCCGGTTTTTAAAACCGGCATTTTCACGTTGTACCCGGTATCGTACCCGGATTCATATGAGATGACAAGAGAGACACCCTTCTTAACGAGAAGAAAAACCCATTGCTTTACAAAGCGTTAGGGGGTTAGGAACATGAAGTCCTCTGAAATGATTGAAACGGTTTACACATTAAACCGGAACAAGATGACATCACCATCCCGCACGACATATTCCTTGCCTTCCTGACGCATTTTCCCCTGATCTTTGCAGGGCTGCTCGCCGCCAAGGGCGATGAAATCATCAAAAGCGATAACCTCGGCCTTGATGAATCCTTTTTCAAAATCCGTATGAATGCATCCTGCGGCTTCCGGCGCCTTGGCGTTTTTCCGCATCGTCCATGCCCGCGCTTCCTTGGGGCCAGCGGTGAAATAAGTATGCAGATTCAATAATTCATAACCGGCGCGGATGATCCGGTTCAGACCCGGTTCTTCCAGATCGATCGCCGTCAGGAACTCCTGCTTTTCTTCGGCGCTGTCAAGCTGGGCAATCTCGGACTCGATCTTGGCACAGATCACCACATGCTGCGCGCCGTCACGCGCCGCCATAGAAGCGACTTTTTCGGTGTAATCATTGCCGGTCGCCGCATCGCCTTCATCCACATTACAAACATAAAGAACCGGCTTGCCTGTCAAAAGCTGGAGATTTTTAAAGGTACGGATCATCGGGTCAGGCACGTCAACCGCGCGGGCAGGCTTGCCTTCATCCAGAGCCGCCTTTACCACGCCCATAAAATCAAGCTGGGCTTTGAGCTCCTTATCACCGGATTTTGCCTTGCGGCTGATATTTTCAATCTGTTTTTCCAGACTTTCCATGTCGGCGATCATCAACTCCGTGTCGATAATCTCGGCATCGCGTAACGGATCAACCGACCCTTCAACATGCGTGACATCGGAATCGTCAAAACACCGCAACACATGCACGATCGCGTCAACTTCGCGGATATTGGCCAAAAACTGGTTCCCCAGCCCCTCGCCCTTGCTCGCCCCCTTGACCAGCCCGGCAATATCAACAAATTCAAGCTGCGCCGGGATGATTTTTGCCGACCCCGCAATAGTAGCGATTTTATCAAGCCGGACATCCGGCACGGCAACACGCCCGACATTTGGCTCGATCGTGCAAAACGGGAAATTCGCAGCCTGCGCGGCGGCTGTCGCCGTCAGGGCATTAAAAAGCGTTGATTTACCGACATTCGGCAAGCCGACAATACCGCAATTAAACCCCATGAATTAACTCCTTTTTTCTTTCGCATCCGATGGCGACGGCGCATCCTGCGCGACTTTCGCGGCAAAATCAACGGCATTTCCATCCAAAATCAAACCTATATGACGACTGGTCGCATCCAGCAAAGGCGCAAGCCAGATTTGCTCGCTTTTTGCAAAATCGCTGAGGACATAATCAGACACGCGGTTTTTATCGCCCGGATGCCCGATCCCCATCCTGATGCGCCAGAAATCCTGTGACCCGAGATGCGCGATCATTGACTTGATCCCGTTATGCCCCGCCGCCCCGCCGCGATCTTTGACCTTGACCGTCCCCGGCGGCAAATCCAGTTCATCATGGATGCATACGGTTCGTTTTGTATCTATTTTATAAAAGCTGGAAATCGCCCGCGCAGCTTGCCCGGAATTATTCATGTAAGTTATCGGCTTTACAAGGATAAGCTTTTGATTTCCAATGCGTCCTTCGGTTATTTCCGCTTGGTGTTTTTTGCGAAAAGGCGGGAAAGAATAATCCCGCGCAATCTGGTCGATCGCCATAAAGCCAATATTATGCCGGTTGTGTTTATAACGATCGCCGGGGTTCCCCAAACCGATGATAAGCCACATTGACTGCCTATCCTTTTTAAAAAATTTCAGCATGTCATCTCCCGCTTCACATGCTTCATTCCCGTATCAAAAAGGCGCAGGAGGATATCGCCCACCTGCGCCCGTTATTCGGTCCAGTCCTGATCAGGCGTCGCCTTCGGCTTTTTCTTCAGAAGCACCTTCACCTTCGGCACTCTCAGCGCCTTCCGCGCCTTCTTCACCCGCAGCAGCGGCTTCCTCTTCCTCGGCAACGTCTTCAATTCGCTTCGGCGCCGCGATTGTAGCGATTGTAAAATCACGATCATCAATCACCGGGCGCGCTCCGTCCGGCAAGGTCACGTTGCTGATTTTGATCGAATCTCCAATATCAAACGGCGTCAAATCTATCTCGATCTGCTCCGGAATATCTGTCGCCTTGCAGACCAGTTCAATGTCATAGCGCACAACATTCATCACGCCTTTATTCTGGATCGCCGGTGAGTTTTCTTCATTCACAAAAACCACAGGCACGTTAACCGCAATCTTGGTTTTGGAGGTCACACGCAAAAAGTCGATATGCTCGACCGTGTCCTTAACAACATGCAACTGCACATCACGCGCCAACACCAAATGCTTGTCGTTACCGACCTCAATATTGCACAGCTTGGTGTACATGTGACCTTTATTATATTCCAAATTCGCGTCACGCGCAGAAATGGCAATTTTTACAGGCTCTTTCTTATCACCATAGATAACAGCAGGCACTTTTCCTTCGCGGCGCAATGCACGGGCAGCCCCCTTACCGGCTCCGTCTCTGGCGTCCGCTTTAAAAACATAACTTTTAGACATAGCGTTCATCCTTACTTAGATTTTAAATTAAGGGCGGCCTCCAGGGGTGTCCGCCCCACCAAAACAGGTGATAAAAAACAGACTTTAGGAAGAAAAGCAAGCTTTTAATATGATGACAGGCGCGCAGAATGGATGAAATGAATGAGGTCTGATCCTAGCGAAACAATGCCGAAATAGAGCGCTCTTCGCTGATACGCTTGATCGCCTCGCCGATCAAAGGCGCGACGGTCAACTCTTCGACCGCGTCCGATGACTTGGCGGATTCGGTTGCCGTGATGGTGTTGGCAATGACCAGACGTTCGATCGCCGATGATGAAATGCGCGCCACAGCCCCGCCGGAAAGCACGCCATGCACGACATAGGCATGCACCGCTTTTGCGCCTTTATCTTTCAGAGCCTGCGCCGCATTACACAGCGTGCCGCCTGAATCGACAATATCATCCACCATAATACAGATTTTGTCTTCGACATCGCCGATCACATGCATCACTTCGGAAACGCCTGCTTTTTCACGGCGTTTGTCGATAATAGCAAGATCCGCATCCACTTTTTTGGCCAGCGCCCGCGCCCGCACCACACCGCCAACATCCGGCGACACCATCACCAAAGGCTCTTTTTTGAATCGTTTGACCAACTCCGGCACAAAAATCGGCGAGGCATGCAAATTATCGACCGGAATATCAAAAAAACCCTGAATCTGCCCCGCATGAAGCTCCATCGTCAGAACGCGATCCACCCCGGCTGCAGTGATCAGATTAGCAACCAGCTTGGCCGAGATCGGCGTACGGCCACCGGTTTTTCGATCCTGCCGCGCATAACCAAAATAAGGAATCACAGCCGTAATCCGGCGCGCCGATCCACGGCGCAGCGCGTCAATCGTAATGAGCAGCTCCATCAGATTATCATTGGCCGGATAGGACGTAGACTGGATCACGAACACATCTTCGCCACGGACATTTTCAAGAATTTCGGCGAAAACCTCCATGTCGGAAAAGCGGCGAATGCTGGCCTTGGTAAGAGGAACCCCGAGATATTTCGCAATTTCTTCGGCCAAAGGACGGTTGGAATTGCCGGCAATCAGTTTCATCACTTTTTCTTACCCGTTTTATATCCGTGATACTGACGCACTATAAAAAAAAGCGTCAGGAAATCAACAGCGGAATCGCGTCTCTCTTATAATGAACGGATCATAATCGCAGAAACCTGCCGTCCGTAATCCGGCTCCTGCCTGTGGACAGATCGGCGATAGCTAAAATAATCATCTTCCATGGCGTATGTATCATCACCAATCGCGGCGATCCGTCCCACCCCGCTTTGCGCCAGTTGCCATTGGACGAAACCACCCAGATCAAACTGATACTTGCCGCCCGCACCGCCGGTAAAAAAACGCTTATATGACGCATCAACAGCCATAAATCTGTCGAAAAAATCAGCGCCGACCTCGTAAGATTGCGGCATGATATGCGGCCCGATCGCTGCCATCATAGTGTCAGTCGATGCCCCGCAACCGGCCATGGCGCGCACAGTTTCCTGTATAACCCCCTTAAGCGCCCCGCCCCACCCGGCATGCGCCGCGCCAATAACCGGCGCACCGTCAGGCTTTTCACCATATAGCAGGACAGGCGCGCAATCGGCAGTCAACACCGACAAAACAATGCCCGGCTCATCCGTGACCAGAGCATCTGCCTGAGGACGCGTCCGCATCATATCCGCCAGATTGGCGCGCGTGACCTGTACACAGGCAGATCCGTGAATCTGATACAACCCGACAGGCGCTGGTGCGTCCGCCCCCAAAGCCGTGCAGACCCGCTGCAAGTTTTCCCCTACATGATGCGGGTCATCCTGCGTGCCGCGCCCGCCATTCAAGCTTGCATAAAGACCTGTGCTGACACCGCCGCGACGACCGAAAAAACCGTGACTGACACGAGACTGCGCCGCCAGATGATCCGCCTGCCTGAACATCCTCTCTCCTGTCATGAAAACCCCGCCGGTCGCAGCCCGTCCGAACAAAAACCGCACACTTTAAACAGCCCGCCCATCTGGTCGGGGGCGCAGAGTCGTTGCATATCCCGTTGCAGCCCCAGCCTTTCAGCGCGCAACGCAATCCCCAGAGCTTGCAAAAATGCGCCCTGCGTCGTCAGAAAACCGCCAAAAGGCGCAAAATCGACATGGGATGTCAGATCCGCCTCACCGGCTGTCTCCAAAACACAAACATAATCATGGTTCCTGACGGCCTGCAACGTGTCACCCACAGCCGGCCCGTTATAGCCGTAATCAATGAATAGCGCACCGCCGCGCTGACGGGTCAGGCGTGCGCGCACCCCGGCGACAAATTTCTCACGCGCCGGAGATATCTCGATAACATCACCAATGCCGGCAGCCCGTGACACGGGCATGACGCACGGCATGACGCACGGCATGACACCCCTGACCAGCGCACCAGTTTGCGGGTCAAGACCGATGCAACATTCCATCCATCCTTCGGCGGTTCGCTGATATTGCCGCATCGGCAATGCGTCAAGAAATTCGTTGCCAATGACGATCAACGCGCCCGTTTCAGGCGTTGTTTCAAAATTTTCATGCCATGTGACACGCTCATGAACCACGGCATGCTTTTGAAGCGCGCGCAAAGGCGGGCTGATCTCAACCAGATGAATATGAAGCGCCTCATGAAATCCTGTGACATGCTTGGTTCCGCGCAGTAAATCCGCCATCAGCGTGCCGCGCCCCGGCCCGCATTCAACCAAATGCAACACCGGCGGTGCACCGGCACGGTGCCATAAATCGGCGCACCAGATCCCGATCATTTCCCCGAACATCTGGGATATTTCCGGCGCTGTGGTGAAATCACCCTGACGTCCTAACGGGTCGCGGCTTTTATAGTAATGAGCAATGCACAGCGCCATAAAAGAAGCGATATCCATCGCGCCATCCTGCCGGATTTTTTGCCGTAGATGCGCGGCAAAGCTCATCTCACGCCGTTCCTTGCGGCGGGGTGTGACGCGCGGCGCGGCACGCATAAACGATCAGTCCCGCCCCAAACAGGATCATCGGCACGCTCAGCGCCTGTCCCATGGTTATCCCGCCCCATAAAAAGCCCAGATGCGCGTCCGGCTCACGGAACATTTCACCTGTCACCCGCGCCAGCCCGTACCCGATCAGGAACACACCCGACAAGATGCCCGGCATATTGCGGATTTTAGAACAATGCGCCAGCCCCATCATGACGCCAAAAAGCGCCAGCCCTTCCATCAAAGCCTGATAAATCTGGCTGGGGTGACGCGGCAAATCGCCACCGAACGGAAACACAACACCCCACGGCACATCAGTGACCCGCCCGTAAAGCTCGCCATTAACAAAATTCGCAAGCCGCCCCAAAAACAACCCCAAAGGCACAACGCAGCACACAATATCGGTCAGCCGTAAAAGCGGCCATTTCCCCCATAAGCTATAGACGATCATGGCAATAATCACGCCCATCGCCCCGCCATGAAACGCCATGCCGCCTCTCCAGACTTTAAGCGCCTCGAACGGCGCGGCGGCATAATAATCAAACTGGTAAAACAGCACATAACCAAGCCGTCCGCCTAAAATAACCCCCAAAATCGCCCAGGGAAGAAAATCATCAATGGCTTCCTTGCTCAAAAAACGCCGCGGCGCGCCTTCTTTCTCTGCCCCAGCCGCCGCACTTGTCGCCGCATTTGTCGCCGCCGGCCTATCCAGACCGGCAAGATACAGCGCCAGCCGCCACCCCGCCAGAAATGCGACCAGATAAGCCAGTGCATACCAGCGAAATTCAAGCGGGCCGATCGCAAATGCGACAGGATCAATAGCAGGAAAAGCAATACCCATAAATATTCGTCTTTCCAGTCAGGATACGGGCTGTTTCGCCCTTATTTCTCAGTTGGTGGTTTTAGCATCATCGCGTGACGATGAAAACGCTTTTTAGGAAACTGGCGGATCCTGCGCCCCCATCCATCACCTCTTCATAAATACCCTTAGGTTTATAAATATCCCCGGATTATTTTATCCGCGCTCCTGCTTTCCCTTGCGCCTGTAAAAGACTCCTGATACCCAGTTCCGAGCAATAATTTTTCACAAAAACAAGGACGTTACGTCATGGGTCCCGATCCGAAAGTCCTCGATGATATTGCGCGTGTCGCCGGTGGCGCGGTGAATATCCTGAGCGGCCTGCAACAGCAGATCCGCGATGAGATCAAAAGCCGGGTCGAGGATGTAGCTGACCGGATGGATCTGGTTCCCCGCGAGGATTACGACCGCGCCATGGCGATGATTGCGGCGCTGGAAAAAAGGGTTGCCGCGCTGGAAAGCGGGCATACGAAAAAAGCCCCCGCAAAGGCTGCAAAAACCACAAAAACTACACAGAAAAAAGCGCCTTCCAAGGCATCTGGGAAAACATCGAAAACGAAAAAAAGCGGAGCAAAAAAAGCATGAGCGATATGGCGGAAATTTACGAGGACATGACAAATCCGCTGGATAGTATCGAAGAGATCATGGCCGGTCAGGACTGGGTTTTTGACCGCCCCAACCATGATGAATTACAGGTGCGGATGTCCGGCGCGCACGGCCAGTACGCGATGACCTTTATCTGGCAGGAACAACACAGCGCCATGCAGTTTTTCTGTGAACTTGACCTGACAATTCCGGCTGTGAGGGATGAGCTGCTCAGCCGGACATTGCGTCAGATCAACGAAAAATTATGGCTGGGGCATTTTGATGTGCCGCGCGAAACCGGCATTCCGTTTTTCCGCCACACATCATTATTCAAAGGTATGCAGCATTCATCCGGCGCGGATCAGGTCGCCGATCTGATCGAGATTGCACTGGCGGAATGCGAACGCTTTTACAATGTTTTCCTGTTGCTGTCCGAGGCAAAAAACACACAGGATTCCCTTATGAGCCTGGCGCTTTCCGAAACGCGCGGCGAAGCCTGAGATTATGCCTTTTGACCTGAACATCCTGCTGGTCGGATGCGGCAAGATGGGGCAGGCCATGTTGCAAGGCTGGCTTGAGCGCAAGGTCGAAAACCGGATTTATATTCTCGACCCCGCCGGATTACCCCCAGAATTTGTCGATTATGCGCCCAATCCGGTGAGCTGGTATGAAAATGTCGCGGCGCTGGCCGCGCAGGAACCAAAAATTGACGTGATCGTCATGGCCGTCAAGCCCCAGATCATGGCAGATGCCTGTGCCGCCCTGAAACCTCTGGCCGGTGCGAACACCCCCTTGCTGTCCATCGCCGCCGGTCAATCCATCGCGGTGTTTGAAACATATTTCGGTGCCGGTCATCCGGTGATCCGCGCCATGCCGAACACGCCTTCCTCCATCGGACAAGGTGTCTCGGTCTGTGTTGCCAACCCGCATGTCACGCCGGAACAAAAAGAGCAAGCCACGCGCCTGCTCGAAGCTGTCGGCCATGTGGAATGGATTAAGGATGAAACCCTTATGGATGCCGTTACCGCCCTCTCAGGCAGTGGCCCGGCCTATGTGTTTTTATTGATTGAAGCGCTCGCCGGTGCCGGGGAAAAAGCCGGCCTGTCTCGTGATCTGGCGATGACGCTGGCACGCCGGACGGTGATCGGTGCAGGGGCGCTGGCCGCCCACATGCCGGACAGTGCGGCATCGACCTTGCGCGAGAACGTCACCAGCCCCGGCGGCACGACCGCAGCCGCGCTGGACGTCCTGATGCGCGACCAGAACGGATTGCAATCATTGATGGATGAAGCCGTAGCGGCAGCAAAACAGCGCAGTATCGACCTGTCCGGTACTTAGGGGCAACCCCTAACGTCTTTGGCCGTTACTTGCGGCCTGTTGTTCCCAGACCGATTTCCTTGGCCAGCTTACTGCGGCGCTTGGCGTAATTCGGCGCAACCATCGGATAATCCGCAGGCAACCCCCAGCGCTCACGATATTCTTCAGGGCTCATATTATAAGCGG
>SKGD01000076.1 GCA_007117665.1 Alphaproteobacteria bacterium | reverse complement strand
GCGGTTATTTTGCAAGCCTTGAAAGAGGCGCTGGAATGTATGGCGCCGCTGGCCGAAGATGATCTGGCCTTTCGCGCCGCCGGCAGCCTCCATGATCCGGTTTTTGTCCCTATCGTGCCCGGTGATGCTGAGCAGGCACTGGCGCTGGCTGGTTGCGTGCCGTCTGTTCTTGCGGCGGTGGCGGAATGAAGAAATTTTATGAACGTGCCACCGCATCCCGCACCAGCGACGGCTATGTGATCATGTTGGACGGAAAGCCTGTGAAAACCCCCTCGCGCGCGGTGTTGGCGGCGTCATCCGAACCTTTGGCGGCAGCGGTGGCGGCGGAATGGGACGCCCAGCAGGCGGAGATTATCCCCGATACGATGCCGTTGACCCAGATATTGACCACGTATCAGGATCATGTGCCTGCCGGTCGTGCGGAGATGACAAAGCGCGTCATGGCCTATCTGGATACGGATTTATTATGCTACCGCGTGGCCGAGCCGCCGGCGCTGGTCGCCGCACAAAGCGCATTATGGGATCCTTTCCTGACATGGTTTGAGCAGGAATTCGGCACCCGGCTGGAAACGACAACCGGTTTGCGCGCTTTGTCCCAGCCATCTTCTGCGCATCGGGCTATGGCGGATTATATCGCGGCGGTTGATAATGCGGTGTTTACCATCTTGCAAATGGCGGTGCCTTTGACCGGGTCTTTGGTTCTGGGGCTGTCTTTCATCAACGGGCACAGCACAGTTGACGATATCCAAAAGGCTGCCCATGTCGAGGAAGACTATAAAGCCACGATTTATAATGAAGCGTTTTACGGCAGCGCCCCGCAACAGGAAAAAAGCCGTAACGCCATGAAGCGGGATCTGGATGCCGCAAGAAAATTTCTTGATTTGTTAAAAAATTAAAGTTATTGCGATGCACAAAAGGCTTGTCTTTTGTTACATGATTATGGCATTCTTAACGAACGGACCAAAATTATTTGGTCCGTTTGTACGAAAAAGCAAAGAGAAGTAACAATGCCAAATCTTTTTACATCTTATGTGATTGGCGCCGTTATTTCCGGCCTTTCAATCGTTTAGTTTCCTAAGCGCATAATATTGAAAGCCCGGAAAAATGGCGGTTCCGGGCCATGCGCGATAATCGAAACGACTCCTCCTTTATTTTGTGATCGTTTGCTTTTTATCTCTTATGTTCCCCGGATTCTGCGGCATGATTCAGGAACAGGAAAAGAGCAATGAAAGATCGTATAACTTATAAAGACGTCACCCGGTTTTCCTGGCATTACTGGCGCCGCCGCCCTCTGGCCGGTGTTGCGCTGTTGGTGCTGATGATGCTGGCGACGGCTGTGGATGTTTTTATCCCGGTCTATGCCGGCAGGATTGTCGATGTTTTGACAACTGGTGCGCCGGGGCAGGCCTCCACGCTGGAAGATGCCCTGTTTTATCTGGGCGTTTTTGCGGCTTTGGCATTGGTCTTTAACCTGTTGCGCTGGGCGTCGGTATCGTTATGGGCGTGGTTCGCCGTACAGTGCTTGCAGGAAATCCTGACCGAAGCGATGCGAAAAGTGCAGCGTTTCAGCGCAGACTGGCATGCCAACGCCTTTGCCGGCGCGACGGTGCGGAAAATCACCCGCGGCATGTGGGCGTTCGATTCGTTCGGCGACACATTGTTTATGGGGTTGTTTACCGCAGCCATTATCATGACAGGCATGACGGCGATGTTGTTGATCAAGGTGCCTTTGGTCGGTGTCTTTACCGCCGTGATGATTGTGCTGTATAGCGCTTTCAGCATCTGGAGCTCGGTCTGTGTTCTGGCGCCGCGCTTCCGCAAGGCGGCCAGAGCCGATACGCAGGTTGGCGCAGAGTTGGCGGATATCATCACCGGTAACGCCACAGTCAAGGCGTTCGGAACCGAACAGCGCGAAGCAATGCTGTTTACCGATACGGCGAAAAACTGGCGGTTATTATCGCAGAATGCCTGGTTGACGGGCGAAGCGTTTAACCTGTTGCGCGGGATCTTGCGCGCTGTGATGCTGGTCGGCATGGTCGGGGTGACCATCTGGTTATGGAGCCACGGCAATGCGACAACCGGTGATATCGCGCTGGCTTTGACCAGTTCCTTTATCATCGGCGGCTATTTGCGCGATATCGGCATGCATATTGCCAATGTCCAAAAAGCAGTCAATGACATGGAAGACGTCATTGATTTTTGGAAGCGCGATGTCGAAGTTGCCGATATCCCCGGCGCATCGGCCTTTGCCCCCGGTGATGGCGAGATCGTCTTTGACCGCGTCAAATTCGTCTATAACGGACAGGTTAAGCCCGTTTACGATGATTTTGACATCCGGATCGCTCCCGGCGAGAAAGTCGCTCTGGTCGGGCCTTCGGGATCGGGTAAATCGACATTCGTCAAGCTGGTACAGCGTCTTTATGACGTTCAGGGCGGCGAGATCCGTATTGACGGGCAGAATATCGCCCATGTACGGCAGGCATCGCTGCGGCAGGCCATTGCCCTGGTACCGCAAGAGCCGGTTCTGTTCCACCGTTCGCTGGCGGCCAATATTGCTTACGGCAAGCCGGACGCCACAATGGAAGAGATCGTCGATGCCGCGCGCAAGGCTTATGCCGACGAGTTTATTCACCAGTTGCCTTTGGGCTATGACACGCTGGTGGGTGAACGGGGCGTCAAGCTGTCGGGCGGTGAACGCCAGAGAGTCGCGATTGCCCGCGCTATTTTGTCGGGCGCGCCGATCCTGATTCTGGACGAGGCGACATCCGCGCTGGATTCGGTGTCTGAACACTATATCCAAAAGGCGCTGGCTGTCCTGACCCGGAACCGGACGACCATCACCATTGCGCACCGTCTGGCGACTATCAAGGCGGTTGACCGGATTTTGGTGTTCGATCAGGGGCGGGTTGTCGAGCAGGGAACACATGCGGCATTGTTGAGCCGGGAAGGTTCTTTATATCGCACATTGTTCGATATGCAGGCACTTGATCTGGTCGGTGACGATTATTACGAAGAGGAAAGAGCCGCTGAATAAGCGGCTCTTTTTCCATCCGCGCGCATGGCACCCCGGGGCTTGCCCCGGGGGTGTAGCGCCCCCGCTATCGTTGTGCTACCAGAGATAGATGCGTTTAAGGAAACAGGCTCAT
>SKGD01000089.1 GCA_007117665.1 Alphaproteobacteria bacterium | reverse complement strand
GCGGAAGACAGTAACGGCGCATTCTGGGCGTCCGGCATTTCCCTGGTCGCGCACATGCAATCGCCTTTGGTACCGGCGATCCACATGAACACACGCATGATCGTGACATCAAAACACTGGTTTGGCGGCGGCGCCGACCTTAATCCGATGATCGAAGACGCCGATGACACAGCCGCCTTTCATCAGGCGTTCCAAACATGCTGCGACCGTCATGATCCCGCTTATTACCCGAAATTCAAAAAATGGTGCGACGATTATTTTTATATCCCCCATCGCAAGCAGGCACGGGGAATTGGCGGTATTTTTTATGACTATCTGGACAGCGGCGACATGGCAGCCGATTTTGCTTTTACACAGGATGTCGGCCGTACTTTCACGGACATCTACCCCCGCCTCGTCCGGAAGCACATGCACAAAGAATGGACACCCGCCCAGCGTGAGCACCAGCTTGTCAAGCGCGGCTATTATGCTGAATTCAACCTGCTTTATGATCGCGGCACGCAATTCGGGCTAAAGACCGGCGGCAATGCCGAAGCCATTTTGATGTCTTTGCCGCCCGAAGCAAAATGGCCATAATTGCTCACATCCGGGAGTCGGTTTTATTTGCATATTTCGTAAAAATCGACTAGCATGTTGTCTATAATCAAAAAAAGGTGTGTGCAATGAATACGTATAGCTACAGCGAGTCAGAAAGATTAGGACTGGGCAAAGGGCTTCGCACGGGCGGGCTGATGGGTGCCAGCAGCCTTTCAGGAAAAGCCAACCAGGGTTTTGACGGCGGATTCCACAATAGCTGGGGCACATACGCTTATTCAACCAACGCCAACGCCATGACGATCCGTGAGATCCTCGAACGCCGCAAGCGTGATTCCCTGTTATCCTTCATCAACGCACATATCGCCGGCAATGCGCTGAACGGTTTTGGCATTTCTCCGTGGGGGCGGACAAACCGCATCGTGCGCGCCGAACGTGGACGCCGTGCCGGGAGCTTTGACGCTGACGGGCGCCGCGTTGCTGTCGGCGAAGATGGCCGCCGCGTTGTCGTTGACAAAGATGGCCGGGTTGCCACAGATGCTGAGGGTCGCCGCATTACGCTTGATGCCGAAGGCACGCACCGTCTGGTTGATTCCGGCGATGGCACGCGCGTGATTGTTGATGCCAATGACCGGATCATGACCGATGCCAACGGACGGCCTTTGACGGTGGAGCCGGGCGCGGATCTTCGAATCACAACAGATTCAAACGGCGCACGTGTTGCCGCCGACCAGAACGGCGCCCAGCGTATTATTATGGCCGATGCCGCCATTGACACCGCCCGACCGACAGCGGCAACATCCGGAATTAACGCTGCTGCTGATGCGGCGACAGACTTCCGCCATGTTGATGGCGGCAACACAGCGCGTTTTCAGAGCTTTCTGGCGCAAAGCGGCGAAAGTCTCTCCGACTTTCAGACACGCGTTCAAAACACACTCAGCAGCCATGGCTCAGCGCGCCATAGCGCAGCAAATGCTTATGTGCCGGACAGACTCAATACCGGTTCGGTACGCGCGGGACGTTTTATTCGCCTTGCCACGCCAAACGGGCTTGATCTGGCAGTGATGGGAACAGTCGCGGGCACAGTCGGCGTCATGGCAGGAACGCCAAACGTTTCAGCAGATGGATTCGGATGGGACTTTAATAAAAAAGCCGCCGCCGAAACATTGCCCGTCAGCGGTACCGTTATCGCCCGCAATGACGGCCGGACAGCGGAGTCCGTTGTGCGCGGAATTGAAGATGTCGTTGAATTTGCCTCCCCCTTCGTCTTTGCGGCAATCGGCGCGAAAGTCGGTGCCGGCGGTGGTGCAGCAGCTGGCGGCATCGGTGCCGTACCGGGCGCGCTGCTCGGCGGTGCCGGCGGGTTCGCCGTAGGCGTTCTGTTCACGATGGGCGCCAGTGAAATTACCCGTACCATTGCCCGTGGAATCGGGTTTGATGATGTTGACCGGGGATTGATTGGCTCTTTCCTGACGCCGCGTCATACTGAACAAATGGAAAACTGGGTACGGGAACATAGTGTTGATGGTGCAGGTTTCGGGTCAGGAGAAAGTCTGAGCGATGTCATCGCCCGTGTTACGGACGGCGCGGAAAACGATCAGGAGCGCGTTGTCCTGTTCCGTGAATTTATCGACACTATTCATGCGGGAATCGTCGAAAGCCAGCGTGAAAATCTCAGCGTCGTTGCTGAGCGTATCTCCAGCGATACCGGGATCGATGTGGACTCGCTTGAAGACACATTGCGCATGCCCGAGGCCCGCGACCAGATTATCGCATTTTATGAGCAAGAAGCTGCACAAAACCCGCAAGACCAGGACTTGCAGACAGTCATTGAGACGCTGCGTCACTTTGATGCTGGGGAAAATGAGCGTGTTCGTCTGATTTCCGCGCGAGTTGGTGCCGATATCATGGAAGCACGCGAATTCAACGAAGAAATCGCTTATGCGATGGACGGCGCCAATGATGGCAGCCTCAGCCGCTATGTCAGCCGTAACGCCGCCCGCAGAAGAAGCGATGACTTCCGTGCCATTCAGCGGGACTTGGGAGAAATAGATTATGAAGCGCGCCTTAACGAAATTCGCCAGATTCGCCGGGACGCCGATGGCCGCGCGGTCGGCGATGTCGTACATAGCGTCTTTGCCAATGAATCGGATGCGTTCGTGGAACTTGGCACTGCCGACATGATCGCCAAGTCGTATGCGCTTGTCTATGACGTCGAGGAAGTCATGCTCGACAAGCAGCGCGAATTTATCGCCGAAAACTGGGAAGATCTGAGCGTTCACTTCCATAATGACGCGGAAATTAAACCACGCCTGTATCAGGTGTTCAGCCGCGGCACCACATTAGGCGCCAGCATCGCGCGTGATTTGTCGCGCACTGACCCGCATGATAGCGATGCGCAGGAACTGCGCCGCTTGCTCGAAGAAACCAACGGCCTGCAAAATGTAACGCAGGAGCAAGCGCTGCAACTGGTCAACAACAAAATCTTTTTCAAATCCTTCCAAAAGGCAGTCGATAATGACGGCATTATAGGCGACCGGATGAAAGATAACGGCTTTTACCGCCGGGTTGATATTGTTCAGGATGTCCGCCACCAGATGCGCGTCCTGTCCGGAACAGCAGCAGCACAAAGCTTCCGGGTCGAGGTCGAAAACCGTCAGGCTGCAAGCCCGGTATATGCCCCGAAAGAGCCTGAGCAAGCGCGGCTGGCCTATCATTAGAAGAGAGTCACAAACAACGCTGGATGCCCGCCCCAAGGCGGGCATCGCGGCACTCGCTATCCCTGAATGCCAGATCCCTCCTGCACCAAAGATTCAGCACGTGTAAGGCAGGCATCCCGTCCCGGATTAAAGTCGTTTTCAATCCACCATTGCTCAATATTTTTGAGAATCCGGCCAACATCCTTGCCTTGCGGCACACCCAGCGCGGCAAGATCGCGCCCGTTCAGCGGAAACACAGGGATATCAGGCGGATGCGCAGCCAATGCCTGATAATCGGCGCAGCTATCCACCGCCTTGTCGCCTTGGATGACTATCTTGAACAAAAAAGCCTGCAAGGTGGCATCATGTCCGTAATGATAAGCGCATAATCTGTAATCTTTTCCCGACAAGCCACGTAAATCCCGGCATGCGGCCATCAGGCTCCTGATATGTGCGGTTCGGGCGCGTGAAAAAACCATATAACGTTCCAGCACCGGAATATGCCCCGAATCCATCCCTGCTATAACGCACAGCCGCATCAGGCAATCAATCCTGTCGCATGTTTCCTGTATCCCCGCCAGCGCTTTTAAAATGTCCGGCCGATATGCGCCATGCGGCAAATCCGTCAGGATATCGCAGGAAAACACGAGAGACAAAACAGCTTCCGCATCGGACAGCGCCAGAATTTTCAACCATTCCTGTGTTATTCGTTCGCGCGATAATGACCGCACTTGCGTGGCAGCAGCGCGACACGCATCAATTGCCGCAGGGTCAGGCGCACCTTGCCCGTAATAGCCGTAAAAACGAAAAAAGCGCAAAATCCGTAAATAATCCTCGGCAATACGGCGCGCCGGATCGCCGACAAAAACAACCCGCCGCGCGTCAAGATCATCCAGCCCCTGCCCCAGCGGGTCGTAAACATTCCCCGCCGCGTCGGCCAGCAATGTGTTGATGGTAAAATCACGCCTTTGCGCGTCGACTTTCCAGTCTTTGGTATAAGACACCACCGCGTGACGGCCGAATGTCTCAATATCGGCGCGCAAGGAGGTGATTTCAAATGTCCTGCCCGCGCACAGCGCTGTGATCGTGCCGTGGGCGATGCCGGTCGGCACGGTTTTTATCCCCGCCCGGTTCAGAATATCAGCGGTTTTATCCGGCTCATGAGCCGTGGCAATATCAACATCCCCGACATCCACATCCAACAACGCATTGCGCACACACCCGCCGACAAACAATGCCTGCGGCGTATCTGCGCCATCATCCAGCAGCGCCAGCACACTGGCCGCCGCGCCTTGCATCCATGGCCGAACGCCGATATGACGAGCAATTTTCATCGAAAAACTATAGCAGAAAAACCGTCCGGGCGAAGCTTTCCCTTTTTTCGCGCGCCGATCATGCTATGTTATAGGCATTCACCAAAGCCCCGAAGGGATATGAAGGAGAATCAAACCGTGAGCACATCATCCGCACCGTCCCGACACACAGCGCAAAGCAAGGATATTGAAGCCCGTCTGGAGCAAAGCGCCGATCATCTGGCCAAGGCGCGCCGCGAAGTCGGCAAGGTTATTTTCGGACAGGATCTGGTCGTTGACCGGATTTTTACAACCTTATTGTCGGGCGGCCATGTGTTACTGATCGGCGTCCCCGGTCTTGCCAAAACCATGATGGTCGATACGGTGGCGCAGGTTCTGGGGTTGTCTGCCGGACGCATACAATGCACGCCCGACCTGATGCCTGCCGATATTCTAGGCTCGGAAGTGCTGGAAGAAGACGAAAAAGGCAAAAGACATTTCCGCTTTATCAAAGGCCCTGTCTTTACACAATTTTTGATGGCCGATGAAATCAACCGCGCCAGCCCGCGCACGCAATCCGCCCTGTTGCAAGCCATGCAAGAAGGCACCGTTACTGTCAGCGGCCATAAATACGACCTGCCCGTGCCCTTCCACGTCATGGCCACGCAAAACCCGATTGAACAGGAAGGCACATATCCGCTGCCCGAAGCCCAGCTTGACCGGTTTTTGATGCAGATTGACGTTGATTACCCGGACGCACAAGCCGAACGCGACATTGTGCTGGCTACCACAACCAACCAGAATATAAAGCTCGAAAAAATCTTCAAAAAAGACGAGTTATTGCAGACACAGGCGCTGGTGCGCGACATGCCGGTCGGGGAATCGGTTGTGGATGCTATTTTAAAAACCGTCCGCCGCGCCCGCCCCGGCAAAGACGCCCCGCAGGTCGTGCAACAATATGTCACATGGCCGCCCGGCCCGCGCGCGTCTCAGGCGCTCATGCTGGCTGTTCGCGCCAGGGCGCTGCTGGAAGGCCGTGCTGCGCCGTCAACCGATGATGTGCGTGATCTGGCGCTGCCGGTTCTCAAACACCGTATGGCGCTGAATTATCAGGCGCGCGCCGATGGCGTCACGATCGAGGATGTGGTGGCACAACTGACCGAAGATTTATAACCGAAATGAGCCGGAAAAAACGCGCGGAACATAAATCTCCCTTATCCTTTTTCGGGCTGCGGCGCAGCGCCGAACATGCGGCGGGAAATCTTCCGGCGCTGCTTGCTGCGGCTGACAAAGCCGCGCGCGATGTCATGACCGGTGAACATGCCCAGCGCCGCGCCGGAACAGGCAATAAATTCTGGCAGTTCCGTGAATATAATGCTTTTGACCGGCCTCAGGATATTGACTGGCGGCAAAGCGCCAAAAATGACCGTATTTACGTCCGGCAAAAGGAACAGGAAACCGTCCAGAGCACTTTTTTCTGGTGCCAGCGCGACCTCAATATGGATTTCTCATCCTCTCGTACCCTGCCGTCAAAGGGTGAAAGCGCCATGATTATGACGCTGGCTTTGTGCATGTTACTGACGCGCGGCGGCGAAAAAGCCGGTCTTGCCGGGGGCAGTGTTCCACCCGGGCGCGGGACGCAAACAGTTGAAAAGATAGGGCGTTTTCTAACATCCGTACCGGATCGCAGCGCGCTGCCGGGGGATCATCTTTCGCCCCTGCCGCGTCATGCGGGGTTGATCGCCATCGGTGATTTCCTGCAACCGGTTGACGAGATCAAAAGCGCGATCAGCCGCCTTGCTGGACAAACGCAGAATGTCACGTTGCTGCAAGTGCTCGACCCGGCTGAACTGACGCTGGCGCCGTATCACGGCCATGTAATTTTCGACATGCCCGACCGCTCGACACAGCAGCGTATTGATAATGTAGAAACCATCCGTCATCACTATATCGCCAATCTCACCGCCCATCAGGATGCGTTAAAGACGCTGTGCCGTCATTACGGATGGCATTATATGCAGCATGTCACGCATGACGATCCGCGCAAGACGCTGTTTGCGCTGTGGCATTTACTGAGCCACGGGCAAAATGCCGGAATGCGGGGTACAGCATGAATTTCGGCGCGACATTCAGCCTCGGCGCAGGCGCTTTTGGCACGCTGGCCTTTATGAACCCATGGGTTTTGGGCGGGCTTTTATTTCTGCCTGCCCTGTGGTTTTTGCTGCGAGTGACGCCCCCCGCCCCCCGCCGCATCACCTTTCCGGCCACGCGTTTCCTGAATGATATCAAGCCACAGGAACAAACAACCAGCCGCACCCCGTGGTGGATTTTATTGCTGCGGATTGTCATTTTATCGCTGATTATCACCGCGCTCGCGCATCCGGTTCTGAACCCTGCCTCGCCGGTTGCCGGAACGGGCGCCATACGGATTGTCATGGATAATAGCTGGCCGTCGGCGCAGAACTGGCAGCAACAAACCGACGAAGCCCGCCGCATCATCCAGAGCGCCGGACGTGATGGGCGCGAAATTTATATCCTGACCACCGCGCCGGAGCCGGGACAGGAAAAACCCGCCCTATACGGCCCGTTGACACATGCGCAGGCTGATTCAACCTTGCGCGGTCTGGCACCTCTTCCATGGCCGGCTGATTATGATGCGATGGCACGTACCATCACCGAACAGACCGGACAAAAATCATATCATTCGATCTGGCTTTCGCATGGGCTGAAGGAAGGATCCGGCGCGATCCTGAACACGCTGCAAAATCAGGGACGGCTGACATTCATCCGGCCGGATAATTCATCGCTGCCTGTCTTGCTGCGCCCCGCCCGCGGCAGCGCCGATAAAACGGCCATAACCATCAGCGGCGCACAAGCGCTGCCATCTGCCTTGCCACTACGGATACAGGCCATCGGGCGCGGCGGGCGGGTGATTGATTCGCGCGATATAACCCCGGATTTGCGAAACAGGGATGTCGATATCGATCTCGACCTGCCGCCATCCCTGCGCGGACAAGTGCAACAAATCAGGCTGGACGGCATTGCCGGCGCCGGCGGGGTTGTCATTCTGGATGACAGCCAAAGACGCCGCGATGTCGGGATTTACACAACATCCCGCGCCGATGACGCCGAAGCGCCGTTGATCGAGGAAACATATTATATACACCGCGCCCTGACACCCTATGCCAATCTGAGCAGCGGCACGTTTGAAGAGCTGGTCGATGCCGGCCTGTCGGTTATCATCGCCCCGAATGTCGGTGCCATGACACCCGACACGCTTAACCTGCTGGAGCGATGGGTTAAAGAAGGTGGCTTGTTGCTGCGCTTTGCCGGGCCGAATATGATGGAAGGCCAGCATTTCCTGACGCCTGTGCGCCTGCGCGAAGGCGGTCGCGCCATGGACGGGTCTTTGACATGGGATAAACCGCTTACGCTTGCGCCCTTCCCCGACACCAGCCCGCTTTACGGGATTTCCACAAGCGACGAGATCACAGTGCGGCGGCAGATACTGGCCGTGCCGGAACCGGGATTATCCCAGAAAAGCTGGGCAACGTTGGAGGATGGTACGCCATTAATTACCGCCGACCGGCTGGGGAACGGCATGCTGGTCATGGTACACACCACCGCAACACCGTTATGGACGGATTTACCGCTGAGCGGGGCGTTCGTGCAAATCCTGCAACGCATTGTGCAAATGGCCGGTACACAGGGCAGCACACAACAACAGACGGGCGGCACGTTACAGCCTTTGGCCGTGCTGGACGGCTATGGCAATATTGTGCAGCCTGCGGCCTTCGACGAGCCAATTCCGGCACAGAATTTTTCCCGCGCCCGGGTTGATTCAAAACACCCGCCCGGCATTTACGGACGCGCCGGATATCAGGATGTCCTGCATCTGGGGGCACATGCGCCACGCCCCGAAGCGTTTACATCCTTGCCTGCGGGTGTGACGCGACTGACTTACGGGACGCAAAATGAAACGGATCTGGCGCGTTGGCTATTGCTGGCGGCGTTTTTGCTGTTCTGTCTCGACTGGCTTTTGATGGTGATGATGCAAATGCGCCTGCGGATCACCGGATGGCGTTATGCCGGGGCGATTGTTCTGTTTGGCTTGTCGATGGTCGTTTTGTCGCCGGTGGCGGCGGCCTCAGCCGACCATGTCCGTTATGCCGATAATATTCACCTGGCCTTTATCCCGACCGGCGATACGGCGATCGACGCGCTGACCAGACAAGGGCTGGAGCAATTAGCCGCCATCCTGAAACGGCGGACGTCGGTCGAACCGTCCGGCGTCGTCAGCATCAACCCGGAAACGGACGAGTTGACGCTGTTCCCGGTGATTTACTGGCCTATAGGCGGCCATGAGCAAACGCTGGACAGCCGCGCCTTGTCGAATATCCAGCATTATATTGATAATGGCGGTTTGTTATTGATCGATACGCGCGACCGGAATGTCGCTCCTGCATCTCCGGCTGCCACCACGCAAAACACCCGGCGCCTGCGGCAATTACTGGGCGGGCTGGATGTCGCCCCCCTGCAACCGATCGGCGAGGATCATGTTTTGAAACGGTCTTTTTACCTGTTGCCGGACGACCTTCCGGGACGCTATAGCGGCGGCACGGTCTGGGTCGAGGAAGACACGATCAGCGGACGGGACGGCGTGTCCTCGCTGATTATCGGGGGGCATGACTGGGCGGCGGCATGGGCCGGACAAAGCCGCGCAGGCGGAACACGCGCACCCGGTACGGCGCGGCAACAGGAAATGTCTTATCGCTTTGGGGTCAATCTGATGATGTATGCCCTGACCGGCAATTATAAAACCGATCAGGTTCACATTCCGCATATTCTGGAAAGGCTGGGGCAATGAATGGCACAATCCCGGCACTGACCGTCCATTTTGCGCCTTTGCTGCCGGATGTCTGGTTGTATGGCTTATGCGCTTTGGCGCTGGGGCTGCTCGGCCTGTCCGCATGGCGGTTCCGGCGCGGCCTGTGGGGGCGTGCCATAACAGCCGGACTGTTTATGCTGCTGTTTTTAAATCCTTCGATTGTCGAAGAAAAACGCACGCCGGTCGATGATGTTGTCGCCGTCATCACTGACCGCAGCCCCAGTCAGGCATTCGGCGAACGCACCGAACGCACCGATCAGGCATTGGCCTTGCTGGAGGAACGACTGGCCGGGCTCGAAGGCTTGCAGGTCAGGCAAATCGCCGTGCCGCACGGGGACGAAATTGTCAATGAAACGCGGTTGCTGGCGGCGCTGGACGATGCGTTTGCCGATGTGCCGGTTTCACGGCGCGCCGGGGCAATCTTTATTACTGACGGCCAGATTCACGATATTCCACAAAATCCGGAAATGATGGATGATTACGGCCCCCTTCATGCGCTTCTGAGCGGTGAGCGCAACGAACGCGACCGCCAGCTTGTCGTCACCGAAGCGCCGGCCTATGGCATTGTCGGACAAGACGCGACCATCCGGTACCGGATCGAAGACACCCCGAATATCAGGGAAGATTACGCCACCATCACGTTACACAGCAATGATCATGCGCCTGTATCGCGCCGCGTGCGGATCGGGGTTGAGCAAAGCCTGACCGTCAAAATCGACCATGCCGGACAAAATATTTTCGATCTGGACGTCTCTGCGGCGGCGGATGAAATTACGCTGGCCAATAACCGTGTCCCGGTTTTGGTGAACGGGGTGCGTGACCGATTGCGTGTCTTGCTGGTATCGGGGCTGCCGCATGCGGGCGGGCGCACATGGCGCAATATATTAACCGCCGACCCGGCGGTCGATCTGGTGCATTTCACCATTTTGCGCGAACCGGAAAAACTGGATGCGACACCGCAAAATGAACTGTCCCTGATTGCTTTTCCGTTTCGTGAGCTGTTCGAGGTCAAGCTATATGATTTCGACCTGATTATTTTTGACCGCTATCAGATGAACCGTATCCTGCCGCATTTCTATTTTGCCAATATTGCCCGTTATGTTCGTGAAGGCGGCGCTTTGCTGGAGGTCAGCGGCCCGTCTTATGCCGGGAATGATTCTATCTATACAACGGCGCTGGGCGATATTCTGCCCGGCTATCCGACCGGGCAGATTTTCGAGCAGGCTTATCGTCCGGCAGTAACCGAAACCGGCCAGCGCCACCCCGTCACCCGCGCCCTGCACCGGCAAGCACAAGCGCACGAATCTGCCCCGTGGGGGGCATGGCTGCGGCAGGTCGGTGTTGCGCCGACCCAAGGACATGTTTTGATGAAAGGCGCCAACGACCAGCCGCTTTTGATTCTGGATCGGGTCGGTGACGGCAGGATCGCGCATCTGGCTTCGGATCAGATATGGCTGTGGTCACGGGGTTATGACGGGGGCGGCCCCCATGCGGAATTGCTGCGGCGGCTGGCGCACTGGCTGATGAAAGAGCCTGAGCTTGAAGAAGATATGCTGTCCGTCCGCACAGCCGGATATAATATTATCATCGAGCGTTACACGCTGGAGAGCGGCGATAAAAGCGCGCTTTTGACCAAGCCGGACGGGACGCAGGAAACCATTACGCTCCGCGCCGGGACGGACGGCACGCTGGAAGGTCGCCACCGCGCCACCCAACACGGGGTTTACAGCATTGATGACGGCCAGCAAAGACGCTTCGCCGTGATCGGGTCTCTGCATGCGCCAGAAATGCGGCAAGTCATTACAACATCTGATAAATTTGCGCCCCTCGCCCGCAAGACCGGCGGCACAGTGCAATGGCTAAGCGATCATATGATCCCCGACATAAGGCTTGTGACACAAGGGCGCAATTATGGCGGACGCGGATGGATCGGCCTGCGCAATAATAATGCCTATACGGTCGCGGGCGTGACTGACAGGCCGTTCCTGCCGCCTTGGGTCTATGCGCTTTTACTGATAGGCGCGGCGCTCGTGGCGTGGTGGATGGAAGGCCGCCGCCGCAAAGAGCGCACACATGCGTCAGGATGATAATGCTTTTTCCAGAGACTCTTCCAAAACATCGCGCCGGACGGGCTTGCGGATAAACTCTTTCACCGCCGGGTTGGTTTCGATCATTTCGGCCATTTTCCTGCCGCCATAGCCGGACATCACAATCACCGGCAGGGAAGGAAAATCAGCGCGGATGTCCTCGGCCATCTCGCCCCCTGTGTGGTCGGGCATC
>SKGD01000145.1 GCA_007117665.1 Alphaproteobacteria bacterium | reverse complement strand
TCTCATCACGCAAATGCGGCGGGTAATAATCATCATCATTGCCGGTTATATGGTTAAATGCGCTGTTGAACATGCGGATGATCTCGGACGATTCATTGGAAACAATCGTATTTTTATTCTTATCCCACAGCACCAGAACCGTTACGCGTCCGGTGTAATCCTCTCTGGCCCTGGTATATATCTGATGCATGTAGTCATATCCGAACAGCTTGTCTCCGGTCGTGCCGTCAAAATCCGTGCCGAACGTCCAACCATGCGCCAGCATGTGCGGATGCACAACAGACACGTCAATATGTGGCGTTAACCCTTTAAGGGCACGAAAGACCAGCGCGCGATGCGCCCATGGACAGGCCAAAGACACATAAAGGTGGTAACGTCCGCTTTCTGCCTTGAATCCGCTTTCGCCGGACACCCCCGCAGCACCATCAGCCGTAATCCAGTGACGAAATCCGGACTCAGATCGTTTAAATTTACCGCCTGTGCTTTTCGTGTCGTACCATTGATCTTTCCACTGCCCGTCCACTAACAATCCCATTGTCACGCCTTTCCTTTCGTTGCCTTTTCACATTGCCGCGATTATAACCGGGTTGTGACAGATTGATATGGAGCAATAAAAATCATGAGCAAGAGCATCGCCATTTACGGCATAAAAAACTGTAACACAATGAAGAAAGCCCTGAACTGGCTGGATGAGAACAATGTTACTTACGAATTTCACGACTATAAGAAAACAGGCGCAGATGACGCCGTGCTAAAGGCTGCTTTCGCCGTTCATGGGTGGGAGCGTGTTATCAACCGTCAGGGCATGAGCTGGCGCAAGCTGCCCGATCATGTCAAAGCCGGCATGGACAGCGCCGGCGCCATGCGCGCCGCACAGGACAATCCCTCCCTGATCAAACGTCCTTTGATCGTCGCGGGTGTGGATATTATTCTGGGGTTTGACGAACAACATTACGCGCAAAAATTCGGTTGATCCCACCCCGGACGGAGACATTAAAATGAGCGACAGAGAACTTGAAAAAATCCAGACGACACTGGCGCATCACGAACGCCAGATCGAAGATTTAAATGATGTCATCACCGCACAATGGAAAGAGATCGACCGGCTCAAACGCCATATCAGAAAAACCGAAGCACAACTCGAAGATTATATAAACGCCGCCGATCATGATAAAGGCCTCTCATCCGCCGATATCGCCGCCCGTAACAAGCCCCCGCATTATTGAGAAAGACCGCCCGGATCACTCATTGCCGTTGCGTCTTTCTGGATGCCCGCTCGGGGGCGGGCATGACATGTGAGTTTTTTTGTCACCCCCGCCATCTTCTCCCCCTTGCCGCTTTCAAAAGCCTGACGCGCGCGGAATTGACGGCGGATGAAATTGCTGCTGATGCTGATTTCTTCAGCTTTGGTACGAATGATCTGACGCAAACGACCCTAGGTGTTTAGTCACACGTTGTGCTGGATCAGGACGGTGTTGGCGCGCTGATTGAAATAGCGGTCGCAAAGGGACGGGGTGTGCGACCGGCAATCAAACTCGGTATTTGTAGTGAGCATGGCGGTGATCCAGATTCGATTGCATTTTGTGAACAGGTTGGACTGGATTATGTGTCCTGCTCTCCCTATCGGGTGCCGATCGCAAGGCTGGCGGCGGCGCAGGCCAGCTTGCGCGCCGGAGGACTGCAAAAGCAAAAAAGACGCAAGGCCGCTTAGAGCTTAAAATATGTCACTGGGTAGGCCGGATCAACAGAAGGCTTGTCTAAAGAGTTTATCTCCGCTGGCTCAACAAGCCGTGCATTTGCCAAATCTGCGTTTTCTCCAACATATATGGGCTGCGAACGCACCATGGACTCAGTTGTGCCGTGATCTCGTATAAGAGAGTCTATCGCTCTTTCATAGGCAGGCAAATAGCATTCCAGAGAAAGATTGGCCTGCACATCTTCAAACCCGCCACGTGCACCCAAAGACCTGTGCCATGCAGCAACCTCGGCAAAGCTTTTTCCTTTCACATGATCATTGATATTTTGAACCTGAGTCTCATCAAGAAAGTAAGGAAATCTTTCTTTTGATTCCGTCATATCGAACTCGATAGTTAGTGGTTGCTTTTGACCTGTTAGAAACTTACGGGCGAAAGCAAGATCCTTATCGCTATTTGGTATATTCGGACTTACCGGATGGAAGGAGAAGTCTTTCGGATCAACGATAAAATTTGTTGGTTGCTGGGGATCGCTGATACGTACACCAATAATATTTACATTTTTGCTGGAAAGAAAATGTAAAACATCGTCCAGATTGCTTGCTGAGGTCTTTTGCAGATAATCGTTCCCCATTGCATTCTCATGGTACATCGCGCCAATGATCACAACATCGAGGTTCCCCTCTGGCAAACGATCAAATAAGCTCTGAAGAGACTCCTGCGTAATGAGCGCATCGTAATGGGCAAGCCCGGTTTTACCCGTTGTCGGATCACGCGCAATAACCGCAACACAATTGCCCACATGCTCCGTGCCTATAGGCTCATCTGCAGAAAAACCTATACCGCCTTGCTCTATTCTGTGCGCCGGTGCAAGTTGTTCCTGATTTCTGCAATTAAAGGTTTGATGAGGGCTTTCGCCGACAGGAGCCGACAACATGGTTACAAATGGGTCAGGCAAGTCTTTTAACATGACCATATTTTACTACAAGTTATGGAAACAAACAAGCCGGGGTATTTTATTCTTTCCTTTCAGGTCAGGTGGCTACTCTGTTTCTGTTTTTGTTTTTATGTTAATCGCGTCTATGGCTATGAAGGGCAGGGTTTCAGCTTTTTCAGGGGTTGCGATGATGTCGTCTTTTAACAGAGCCAGCCCAATCGTGCCGCTTTGTGAACGCATATCTCCGGCTAGAATGTTGTTGCCGCTCATGATGTCGGCTCCGCTCGGTGGCAAAGGGTTGCCATGTACAATATAAAGATGCTTTTTGGCCAGCCCGCGATAATGCATGCGGGCGGTCAGTTCCTGTCCGACATAGCAGCCTTTTTTTAAACAGATGCCGTTAAATTTATCGATATGACATTCTAAAAGTGTCGATTTTTCAATCACCATATCGCGGCTGCCATCCGGAACCCCGTATTTAAGACGGTGTTCGTCCCAGTCTGAGAGTGTTCTTTCCGGCAGGGAATTCGGTTTTTCATGGCATCGCCACCCCATATCCGGGTGGCGCGGGTCGGGGTAACAATTTGGCACGGGGGGGGAGTCCTGCCGGCATGATAAAATCGCATAAGAGGGAGCGTTTTCTTCGACCGCCAGCGTCACGGGAGAGCGCAACTTATACATCATCAGCCGGGCATATAAATCTTTGGCGCGTGCGCCGCCTTCACAATCTATTATCAGTTCATCACCAAATTCATAAATGATGAAATCATGCAGGAATTTCCCTTGCGGGGTCAGCAGGCAGGCATAAAGACTGTTTTTCTCCGCGATCTGCCGAATGTCATTAGAAATCAGGTTTTGCAAAAACGCGTGGCGGTCTTCGCCCCCGACCGTGATCCGTCCCCGTTGCGGTAATGATACGAAAAACGGCTTTTCCCTGTTCATAATGCCCTGCAGATACGGATACGCCGCTCCGTTGCCTCAAATGTCTAAAGCCTGTACTGAAACCGAACCAGACGTTCGGATATTAATCGTTCAAACCGTCGAACGGGCCGCTTCTTTTAGGCTCGACATAACGTTGTCTGGTTTTTGTCTGATACCGTTCGCCGGTGATGGTTTCGATATAGACCTGACGGGAGCGCTCGGCCACATCATAAGGGACATGCTCCAGTCGCTCCCAGCCGCGATACGCCATGCAGCTTTCAAAATCATGAAACGGCATGTGTTCGTTGCGCAGATAGCCATCGCGTTCCGGCGTTTCCCATTCGGCAAGCTTGTCACGCGCATCGCCGCGCACGGCACCACTTTCCGCGGGGATGTTAAAGCGAATAGTTCCCAGACGCTCCAGCTCGCGCACTTCGGATACGCAGCGCGAGATGTCCCGGTGCAGCATCTGTTGCGCCTTTGGTCCGCGCGTATAGATAGAAGATGTCGTATCGGCGCGCTGCCAGTAATGTTTGTCGGGCAATGTCGGGGAGCAGGCTGTAACGCCGGCAACCACCACGCCACAAAGCAAGACCGGGAAAAGAGCTGATTTTTTCATAGATTATGTTCCGTATGATCGCGTCAGAGAATCCTTCAATGTCGAAAGCATAGCAAGTCACGCGGCGCGGCTCAATTCCCTTTTGCATTTATCCGCGTATTTATTCCCGATGCCACCATGTTTCCAGAACCATTCCGTAAACAGGCGTATTGTCGGGTATGGCAATGTTATTGCGGATGGCGACATAATCAGCCCCCGCATAATACAACGGGATCATGTAAAATCCCCACATCATGACGCGGTCAAGCGCGCGGGCATGATCGACCAGCGCTTGGCGATCGGTGGCATGAGCGATCGCTTGCGCCAGTGAATCAATGGCAGGATGGCATTTGCCGGCGAAGTTCCATCGGGCGGGCTGGGCGGCGGATTCGCAACTCCAGTACAGCATTTGCTCCGTTCCCGGCGACAGGCTGTTTCGCCAGTGATAGAGCACCATGTCATAATCATAATCGTTTAATCGTCCGCGAAAGGCCGCGCTGTCCATGACCCTGATTTGCGCGGTAATTCCCAGCCGTCGCAGGTCGTTGATGAAAGACAGTACCATTTTTTCATCCTCGGGCGAGCCAAGCAATATTTCAAAACGAAAGTGTTGATCCGGCGCATCTTCACGCACCCGCACCCCGTCTTTGACGACCCACCCGGCTTTTTTCAGCAAGGCATCGGCGCGCCGCAGATTTTGACGTTTTTCAGCCGGAGTCGGGCTTTTCGGGGGCTGCCATGCCGTTCCGAAAGTCTCAGCAGGAAGATCGTCGCGGAACGGCGCAAGTAGGGCTTTTTCGCCATCTGACGGCGTGCTTGTCGCGGCCAGCTCCGAATTGGGGAAATAGCTGTCAATCCGGTGATACAGGCCATAATAAAGATTGCGGTTCAGCCAGTCGAAATCCAGCGCATAATTCAGCGCCTTGCGGACATTACGGTCATCGAAGGGAGCGCGGCGCGTGTTGAAAATCAATGCACGTACCCGTTCAGGCCGCCCGTGGGAAATTTCGTGCCGGGTAATGTCGCCGCGCTGGATTGCCGGAAAGTCATAGGCGCTGGCCCATCGTCCGGCATCGCCTTCGCGCCGGACGTCAAAATTGCCGGCCTTGAATGATTCCAGCGCAACCGTATCATCGCGGTAATAATCATAGACCAGCCGGTCGAAATTATAATGTCCGCGATTGACGGGTAAATCCGCCGCCCAGTAATCAGGCACGCGTTCATAGACGATCCGGCGGCCGGCTTCAAAAGATGCGATCCGGTAAGGCCCGTTGGAGAGCGGCATATCCAGCGTTGCAGAATCAAATGTACGCCCCGTCCACCATTCTTTGGACAAAACCGGCATCATGGCGAAAATCATTACGGTTTCTTCGTCATAACCATCGCCGAACCGGAATGTAACAGTGTGGTCGTCCGGCGTTTCGACATGGTCGGCCAGCCTGTAGATGCGCCGCATATTGGGGCGGCCATGGTCGCGCAGCGTTTCAAAGGAAAAGACAACATCTGTCGCCGTTATGGGGCTGCCGTCATGGAAACGGGCATCCGGGTTCAGGTGAACCGTCAGCCCCGACCGGTCGGCGGGGATATCTGCGCGGGCGGCGATCAGCGGATAAAGCGTGAAAGGTTCATCCCAGACACGAATCATCAGCCGGTCGTAAAAAAGATGCAGCCCCTGTGCCGCGGTACCGCGTATGGCATAGGGGTTGAGCGAGTTAAATGTTCCGCTGGCAGCTTGCCGGAGCGTCCCGCCTTTGGGCGCGGCGGGATTGGCGTAATCAAGATGCGTATCAGCCGTGCCGTATTTTGGCGTGCCGTGCATCGCCAAACCGCCTGTAAATCCTGCCGCTGCATTTTCTGCTCTGACGCTGTGCGGAAAGATGATACAAAAAATTAGGAATGTCCGAAGTACAATTTTAAGCATGAACAGATTCTTATCAGAGCGCAGCGAAACATCCAAACAGGAATTGCTGAAAAAAGTGACACTGGTCAAAGGTGATATCAACCAGCAGCCCGATACGGATGCGATTGTCGTGACGATCGGCACGGATCTGGAGATTGAAGGGACGCTTCTGAAAAGCGTGATCGCGGCGGCAGGGAATGATTTTGACGCTTTTATCCTTGAAAATATTTTCAGCCCGCGCGCCGGTGATGTTTTTGTGGTGCCGGGCTTTGACCTGCCGGTCCGGCATGTGATTTTTGTGATTCTGCCGCCATGGAAAGACGGTTTCGACCGTGAACATGCTTATTTGCTGCGCGCTTACCGTCATGCGATTGAAACGGCACGCAGCATGTTTTTGCGCCGGATTTCTTTTCCTGCGCTGGGGACAGGCAGCCGTGGTTATCCGGTCGAGCGTGCTGCGCGTCTGGGGATCGAGGGTATTATGGATCGTCTTGACGAAACATTCGATGAAATCCGGATCGTATGTGACAAGCGTGATACATATATGGCGTTTGGCCGCCGCCTGACGCAAAAAGGCTGGAAACAGCAAAAAAGCCCTCCGCCGAAAAGTCTTCCTGTCAAAGAAGATGAGGTCTGACCCCGGCGTTATCGTTTTTCGTTACAGCATGCCCTGATAATGCCGGCGGGTCATTTCATCTATTTCATCTTCGGAGAAATCGAAATTCTGGCCAAGTTCCTCGATCATGACCTGACGGATCAGCGTGTTGAAGTCTTCCTGTGTTTCGCACCATAAATCGAGGACGGGGCGGCGAAACAAAATCAGTATGTCTTCATCATTCGCAACCTTGCTTTGTACGCCGGGCGATATCTGGCTGCCCTTGCGATACAGAGCCAGCAGATCGAACGGATCGTCCAGATCCAGCTCATCCTCCAGCGCTTCATCGGCCAGATCCTCGACAGCGATGGTCAGGGAGTCGCAAAACTCCATCAATTCCTCCGGCAGCGTTTCCAGCAGCGCATCGGCAATCGCGCGCAGGTCATCTTCGCCGGGCGGCGTCGAGTAATGCATGATAATTTCTTTCTGTTGCATGATGCTTGATCCCTCAGGCTATCCGTGCCAGACAAGATAAGGTTTACAAAATGAATCGCTCTGTGATCGATTTTACGCCGAAAAGGAGGATCGGACAATGGTTGAAAAACTATCGGAAGACGATGTGCGTGCGGCTATGGACGGGCTGGAAGGATGGCGTCTGGCGGATGATGGCGGTTCCGTTTCAAAATGCTTTAAATTCAAGAATTTCAGCGAAGCCTGGGCCTTTATGGCGCGTGTTGCTTTGTTGGCGGAAAAGCTCAATCATCATCCTGAGTGGTTTAATGTCTATAACCGTGTTGATGTCACGCTGAACACCCATGATGTTGGCGGCTTGTCTGAACTGGACTTCAAAATGGCGAAAGCTATGGATCGTTTTTCAGCGCCCGCTGTTTAGCGGCATAGGCGCGCTTATAGAATTTTTGCCATGATGGTTCGCGCGAAAAGGCAAAGCTTTCAAAATTAAATTTTTTGGCCAGACTGTCGATGCCCCGGTGATCCATAATCGCTTTATCGAATACCGGCTTTTCCGGCAGTTGCGCGAGTAACGGCGAGCCATGAAGGGATCCCCTGATATATTTTTGGTAAATTCCATCGGCATTCGGGCCGTACCGTAGCCCGTTCGCGCTCATCAGGATATAAGCACAGCGCCGCGGGGTACGCTCTGCCTCCTTGACGAAGTTCTGGATACGCTTGCGGCAGGCATCTTCGGTCAGCGCAGGGTCGCGGATTGACGGGTCGAGATGAACCACCAAGGGCTGGTCGTTCAGGTCAACATCACTCGCTTTATCGGCATCGCCGAGTTTTTTCAGTGTTTGTAATTCGGCGATCTTTAAAAAATCATCATCATTGGTAACAATGACGTGGAATCCGTTATCCGTGGCGTAACGCCATATATTTTCATCCCGGTCGGATGTCAGCCCATGAAAGGAGACATGGGCGAGACGGCTGATTTTATTGAGAGATTTTTCGACGATCGTATGAGGGATATTTTCATCAAATAAAATATTAACACGCGCCTTGGGGCCATTTTTGCGGAATTCCGGTCGGTCGGGCATGCGATGCGCGGCGATCGTCCGGCAAATGTCAAAATCGCGGTCGCGCAGGGATGGAAAACGCGCACGGGTCAGGTCTTCGCCCCATTCATCCAGCAGGATTAAAATGGTTTCAACCGGGATACCGGTATTACGCAGGGTGAATTTCCCGCGCAATTGCGCGCTTTCTTCAAAGACCCTGTGTGTTTTTTGTTGTCTCTTGCCGGACATAATTTCCCGCTCGCATTTTTGTTATGTCAATTTATGCCGTATTGCGGGGCTTTTTTACAAGCTTTTTCTTATATAATCGCTCCGGTCGTTATCTGCCGCGGATCCATGGCAATTTCAATCAGGGAGACTGTGCCTGCTTTTTGCGCACTTTCCCAGATATCGGGAAAGGCATCGGCATGCGTTACGCGCGCCGCATAAGCACCATAGCTTTCGGCCAGCTTCACGAAATCGGGGTTGGTCAGGTCTGTGGCGCTGTGGCGGCCGGGATAGGCGCGTTCCTGATGCATGCGGATGGTTCCGTACAGGCCGTTATTGCAAACCATGATGATCGGCTTTGCGCCGTGATGGATGGCGGTAGCGATTTCCTGGCCGTTCATCATAAAGCCGCCATCTCCGCAGATCCCCAGTATGGTTTTGTCCGGTGCGGCCAATGATGCGCCAATCGCGGCGGGCACGGCATATCCCATAGCGCCGCTGATGGGAGCCAGTAAACGTCCGGGGCGACCATAACGTAAATAACGCTGTGCCCAGCCGCTGAAATTACCGGCATCGGTGGTGATAATCGCGTCTTTTGACAACCTTTCACGTAAAAAGGCGAAAATGGCCGTCATATCCGCGCCCTGCCATTGCGGGCGGTTTGCAAGATCAATCGCTGTCCAGTCTTCGTACAGGACACGAAACTCGTCTTTCCATGCCGCCCAGCCGCGCCCGTCAATGCGGAATCCTGTCGTGGCGATGGTTTCGGCAAAAATATTCAGGTCACTGACAATCCCCAGATCCGCACGGTAAACTTTGCCAATTTCCCCAGCATCAGGGTGGATATGAATGATTTTGGGGTTTGGCTTTGTGCCTGATTGGGACACGGGAGGTAAGGTATAGCCCTGCGTTGTAATCTCATTCAGCCGCGCGCCGATCACGATCAGCAAATCCGCCTGCGCCAGCTTTTCGACAAGCGCCGGGTTTGGCCCTGTTCCCAGCTCGCCGGCATAATTGCCGCTATGATGATCGAACAGATCCTGTCGCCGGAAAGAGGCAATGACGGGCAAATGGCATGTGCTGGCGAAACGGTCTATATGGGCGCATGAATCGTCTGTCCATCCGCTGCCGCCCAGCAGGATCGTCGGACGCCGGGCGGATTCCAGCATGTCTTTTAGCTTTTCCATGTCGCCTTTTGACGGGGCAGCCAGCGGCAGGGGCGCGGCGGGAAAGGATGACGCGCCGGTTTCTTCGCGCAGCATGTCTTCAGGCAACCCGATTACGACAGGTCCCGGCCGTCCTGACAGGGCAACCGTGAAAGCGCGGCTTATAATTTCCGGTATGCGGGCGGGGTCGTCAATTTCTGTCGCCCATTTCGCCAGACCGCTAAAAACCTGCCGGACGTCTATTTCCTGAAACGCTTCCCGGTTTTTTTCTTCACGGCGCACCTGCCCCATGAATAAGATCATCGGGGTTGAATCCTGCATGGCGGTGTGGACGCCGATCGACGCATTGCATGCGCCGGGGCCGCGCGTGACAAAACAAATTCCGGGCGCACCGGTCAGCTTCCCCCAGCTTTCGGCAATATAGGCCGCGCCGCCTTCCTGACGGCAGGTAATAAGAGCAATTTCCGGATAATCCACCAGCGCATCAAGAACAGCGAGATAGCTTTCCCCCGCTACGCTTGAAATGCGGGTGACGCCGTGTGCGGCCAGACATTCAACGAGCAACTGCCCGCCTGTTTTTTGTCCGCCTGTTTTTTGTCCGCCTGTTTTTTGTCTGTCTATAGTCATGGCCGCGATTATGCCACGTAGAGATTTGAATCAAAAGGGGCATTTTCTATTGTGAACCGGCGTGAAAGATGAAATGCTATGGCATGATTTTGCAATCACTTTATGTCATCGCATGACCTATCAATTTAAAAACGCATCTATTTTGGTTATTGACGACATGCAGGCCATGCTGAGCCTGACGACGTCTTTGCTCAAAATCTTCGGTTTTGCGGATATATATACGGCGAAAGATGCCGAAAAAGGATTCGAGAAATTTTGCCGCCATAACCCTGATATTGTTCTGACGGACTGGCAGATGGATCCGTTCGACGGGACGGAACTTGTTCATAAAATTCGCACCGACCCGGCATCGCCCAATAAATTTGTGCCGGTTATCATGATGACGGGATACAGCCATAAAATCAGGGTCGAACAGGCGCGCGATAAGGGTGTGACGGAGTTTTTAGTCAAGCCGTTCCGGGCAAAGGATCTGTATGTCCGGCTAGAGCAGCTGGTTGAAAAGCCGCGCCGTTTTGTTGACTCCGATGAATTTTTCGGGCCGGATCGCCGCCGCCGTAAACCCAAAGACTTTCAGGGGCCGTTCCTGCGCGAAAATGATGAGTTTCTTGAAATTGCAAGGATGGAAGAAGATAAAGCGTCGGCTTTGCTAAAAAGTCTGAAGGATGAAGCCAAAGCGGCCGGAACAGGGAACAGGAAGGACGATCAGGCCAGAGGAAAGAAAAAATGAGTAAACCTGTCAGCAAGGCAAAAAACAGCAAAAAGTCCCGCTATATCGACCCGCCAAATATTCTGCGCCAGAAAGTCGGCTATGGCGGGATAAAGCCAGAAATCCTTGAGGATGCAGAATCGTTCATCAGCGAAAATAATCTTGAATTTGTGCCTTATGCTGAATCCATGATCGGACGGCTTGATGAGGTGATCACCGCGATTCATAAAGGTGACCTTTCGGGAGAAGATGCGGTGAATGCTTTGATTCGTCCGATTATGGAGCTGAAAGCCAGCGGTGGAATGTTTCGTTATATTTTAGTATCGGAAATTGCCGGGGTTGTTTTGAATTTTCTGGAGACCGTCCGCTGTGTTGACAGTCAGGCCATGGAAATTGTCGGTGCCCATCAAAATGCGTTGAAGTTGATTGTGGCCAACAGGCTGGAAGGCAATGGCGGCAAGGAAGGCCAGGCGTTGGCGCAGGAGCTGCACAAGGCCTGTGAGCGTTACTATCGTAAAAAAGGCGTTTGATTATCTGGGCAGGGATGAATTTTTGAGCGTTTTTATGTTATAGAGGAAGATGCGGCCTTGGAAAGGCCGGGATAAATATGAAGGAAAGGATGTTCCGTTTATGTCCGAAATACCTGCGGCGATCGCCGCACAAATGGCCATCGCCCGTCAAAATGCCGCTATGGCGATGATAAAGCAAAATGCCGACATCCAGCAGCAAATCGTGGCGTTGGTCGATCAGGCGGTTGATAACGTGCCTGTCTCCCCCGCGCGTGGCGGGAATGTGAATTTTCGCGCTTAGGGTCGTCAAAACTCACAGGATTGCATGAAAGCTGTGAGTTTTGACCCTAATTAACTTTTGTCTGGTCGTCGAGCAGCGGCAGGTTTTCTTCGATCTCCGATATATAGGGAAATGAATCCTGCGCCCCGCGTGATTTGCATGACAGGGTCGCCGCCACCGAAGCATATTTCATGGCTTTGTAAACGCTCATCCCGTTTTGCAGGGCGGCGGCAAATGTCCCGCAATAAGCGTCCCCCGCACCGGTAATGTC
>SKGD01000012.1 GCA_007117665.1 Alphaproteobacteria bacterium | reverse complement strand
TTGCGGCAACGTTTGCCGCGATTGACGATTTACACGATATATGCGGCTTTCGCCCGGCCACAACCTTGCAGGACGGCATCCGGGAATTTGTCACATGGTATCGCGCCTATCACGGTAATCTGGATCACCGGTGATTTTTTCTTGTCATCCCCGTCCCCTAATTCCCCGTCATCCCCGCGGCTCCGCGTGAGCGGAGCTTAAACAGCGGGGACCCACATGTGTTGCTGCCACTTTTCCCGGATGCCTGCTTCCCCCTACGTCAAGGCTTCGGGGGAAGGCAAGGCGGGCATGACAACATAAAGGGGGTGACCCTAAGAATGATTTATAGGCTCACGACCTATGCCAGATCAAACCGATCCGCGTTCATGACCTTGACCCATGCGGCGATGAAGTCGTGGACGAATTTCTCGCGGTTATCATCTTGTGCATAAACCTCCGCATAGGCGCGCAGGATGGAATTAGACCCGAAGACCAGATCAACCCGCGTTGCCGTCCATTTTACCGCATCGGTTTTACGGTCGCGGATTTCATACAGATTATCCCCGGTCGGAACCCATTTATAGGCCATGTCAGTCAGGTTGACGAAAAAGTCATTGGTCAACGTCCCCGGCTTATCGGTCAGCACCCCGTCTTTTGTCCCGCCGTGGTTGGTGCCCAGCACACGCATGCCACCGACCAGAGCGGTCATTTCATGCGCGCTCAAGCCCATTAGCTGGGTCCGGTCAAGGAGCATTTCCTCCGGCTGGACGGCGTAGTTTTGCTTCGACCAGTTGCGATAGCCATCGGCCAGCGGCTCTAGCGGGGCAAAGGAGTCCGCATCGGTTTGTTCCGCACCGGCATCGCCGCGCCCGGGAGCAAAGGGAACGGTGACATTAAAACCGGCCTCTTTTGCGGCCTTTTCAATCCCGACCCCGCCTGCAAGGACGATCACATCGGCAATGCTGGCGTTGCTGTCCTTCGCGATTGGCTCAAGGACGGAGAGGACACGCTGCAGCCGCTCCGGCTCGTTTCCGACCCAGTCCTTTTGCGGGGCAAGCCGGATGCGTGCGCCATTTGCGCCGCCGCGCAGATCCGACCCGCGAAAAGTGCGGGCACTGTCCCATGCGGTGGCGACCATATCGGCAACAGACAATCCAGATTCTGCAATTTTCGCCTTTACGGCGGCCACGTCATATGTGTCGTTCCCGGCCGGGACGGGGTCTTGCCATATTAAATCTTCTTTTGGGACATCCGGCCCGATATAACGGATTTTCGGCCCCATATCGCGGTGGGTCAGTTTGAACCATGCCCGCGCGAACACGTCCGAGAAATAAGCCGGATCCTTGTGGAACCGTTCGGCAATCGCGCGATAGGCCGGATCCATCTTCATCGCCATATCGGCATCGGTCATGATCGGGTTGTAACGGATGGACGGATCTTCGACATCGACGGGCTTGTCTTCTTCGGCGATATTGACCGGCTCCCATTGCCATGCGCCGGCGGGGGATTTTTTCAATTCCCATTCATATTTGAATAACAGGTCAAAATAACCATTATCCCACTTGGTCGGATGGGTGGTCCATGCGCCTTCGATCCCGCTGGTGACGGTATCGCGGCCGATACCGCGCTTGGTGTGGTTGTTCCACCCCAGACCTTGTTCGGTGATATCGGCCGCTTCGGGTTCGGGGCCGAGCAGCGATGCGTCACCGTTCCCGTGTGCCTTGCCGACCGTATGCCCCCCGGCGGTCAGGGCAACAGTTTCTTCATCGTCCATCGCCATCCGTGCGAAGGTTTCACGCACTTGTGCGGCGGTTTTTAAGGGATCGGGCTGGCCGTTGACGCCTTCCGGGTTCACGTAGATCAGACCCATCTGTACCGCCGCCAGCGGATTTTCCATGGTGGCCGGTTTCGAGACATCCTCATAGCGATTATCGCTGGGCGCCAGCCATTCCTTTTCTGCGCCCCAATAAGTGTCCTTCTCCGGGTGCCAGATATCTTCGCGGCCAAAGCCGAAACCATAGATTTTCAAGCCCATATTTTCATAGGCGATTGTCCCGGCCAGTACCATCAAATCGGCCCAGCTGACACGGTTGCCGTATTTTTTCTTGATCGGCCACAACAGGCGGCGCGCTTTATCAAGGTTGGTATTGTCCGGCCATGAGTTAAGCGGGGCAAAGCGCAAATTGCCGGTGCCGCCGCCGCCGCGCCCGTCCGCTGTGCGATATGACCCCGCCGCATGCCACGACATGCGGATCATCAACCCGCCATAATGCCCCCAATCTGCCGGCCACCAATCCTGTGAACTGGTCATCAAATCATGCATGTCTTTTTTCAGGGCGGCGAAGTCGAGCTTTTTGACTTCCTCACGATAATTGAAACCCTGACCCATCGGGTTGGTCTTGGTGTCGTGCTGGTGCAATATGTCGAGATTTAACGCATTCGGCCACCAATGCGTGTTTGTCGCCGCTGTCGATGTCATGGCGCCGTGCATTACGGGGCATTTTGCTGAGGTGTTTGTCATGTTGCGCTCCTTTGATTCCGGCTTATTGAGAGGAGAGTTAATTGCGAACCGGAATAAAGAATAGAGCCTTATTGCTATAGAAGAAAACGAAAAATTTCTACCCAATCAATTGAAAAAATCGATCATTGGTTTTTGTTGGCTGATGCTACCTCTGCCTCTTTTCTGGATGCCCGCCGTCTAAGTTCGCCTGACGGCTCACCGCGGGCATGACAATTAGGGGTCGGCAGGCATGACAGTTGAGGTTTTTATTATTTATCTATGGTGTTAATCTTCACTGGGTGCTAGCTTCTCAAACTCTGGAAGATCACTGAAAAAACACATGACAGACCTTGTAAGAAAAATGCTGAGCTTGCTGGAGCGGCGCGAGAAAATGCAGGCGCTGGGGCTTTTGTGCCTGATGATCATCATGTCCTTTATCGAAGTTCTGGGCATTGCATCGATCCTGCCCTTTATGGCGGTGCTGTCATCGCCGGAAAGCATTCAAACAAATCAATATTTGCGCATGGCCTATGAATTTTTTGGCTTTGACAGCACGAACCGCTTTTTGTTTGTGCTGGGTTTTGTGGTGCTGATTGTTCTCGTCATCAGTAACGCGCTGAAAGCCCTGACGAAATGGATGATCCTGCGTTTCAGCCATATGCAGGGATACCGCCTGTCACGGCGCCTTTTTTCTCACTATCTGAATCAGCCCTATAGTTTTTTTATTGCACATCATTCCAGTAAGATGACCCGTAATATTCTTGGTGA
>SKGD01000133.1 GCA_007117665.1 Alphaproteobacteria bacterium | reverse complement strand
ATCCTGCTGCAAATTTTGATCTGTTGTTTTGGCCATGGCCAAAGACTTTAGCGCTTTTCCCGCGCAATGCAAGGGTTTGTATCAATGATCAGGCGCTCATCACCGCATTTTCATCAACGGCGCTATCATCAGCATCATCAGCGGCCATCCGTGCATAAGACTCTTCAAAACGCGCCCGTTCCGGCGGGATCCCCTTGCTGTGATGGACATAAACCCAATGCCTCAGGAAATAACCGCATAAACGCAGGCCTTTCAGTATTTCCGTTTCATCAGCGTTGCCTTTTTGCGGTGATAAAAATGCCGGCAACGGCAATAGCCGGTCTTTATAGGGTGCGGCGGCTTCATTGCTGACCGCGTGTCCCGAACGGGGACTGACATAAGCAAGATCCGCCGGATCGCCGCCGCCTGCACAGCGTGTCAGATTCAACCCAAAGCCCAGCTCTTTCAGAAAAGCCAGCTCCCACACGACATAAGCCGCCCCCCATATATCCTCCGCCATGGCATCGAACATAAGCTGCAGCCCGTAAAAAAGCCCCGGATGGCTCTCGCGCTCCGGCAATGCCGAATCACACAGGGCGCAAGCTGACTGGATCGCGCGCAACCGCAAAGGATCCGCCAGATAAGGCGCGGCCAGATTACGTTCCTGTTCAATACTGTAACTGCCCAAACTATCGGAGATGCGGGCGCTCCATTGCAAATCGACCAGATTTCCGGGCTGTAAAATACCGCGCATCCGTCGGGAAAAAGCTCCCCGCACATATCCCGCATGCCTGCCGTGATATTCGGTCAGCACCGACACAATCGCGCCGCCTTCGCCATGCGGGCGCGCCGCCAGAATAATGCCCCGATCTTTCCATTGCTCCATAACGCTTCATATTATAGGCTTGTCCGTACATATTGAACAGAGTGGAAAGAAAATGATCCCGCACAAAGCGTTTTACCTGATCCGTCACGGCGAGACATACGCCAATATTGCCCATATCTCAGCCGGAGGCGGACTTGACTCTCCCCTGACCGACCGGGGGCACGAACAAGCCATGACCGTCGGACGCATGATGCCCGGCCTGAGCCTGATGCCTTCCAAAATCATCCATAGCTCGATGAGCCGCGCCCGCGACACCGCCCGTCACATCAACAGCGCTATCGGGCTGGAGATGGAAGAAATGGACGATCTGAAAGAGCATCTTCTGGGTGAATGGGAAGGTGAGCCGTGGGATGCGATCATGCCGAAAATTATCGGCAATGAAAAACCGCGCGGCGGTGAAAGCCGCGATGAATTTTCCGCCCGTGTCAAACAAGCTGTCAGCCGTGTTCTTGCAGCGCATAATGACGATAACCCGCCGATCATTGTTGCCCATGGCGGCACGTTTCACGCCATTATGCATCTTTACGGATGGGCTTATAACGGCCCGATCCGTAATTGCCACCTGCATTATTTTGATCCACATGCGCACCATGCGGCTTTTCCGTGGCGCGTATGCCAGTTTGACCCCGATAATGACGGCTATAACCGCCAAAGCGCGCCTTTTTGCGCCACGGTCTTTTCCCCCTAGGGTCACTTTATAAAGGCAGGGTCAGGACGCGTTGCGGATCGCCGCCGTCACGGCCAGCGCCTGCACCGTTTCAGCAACATCATGCACACGGATCACATCCGCCCCCTGTGCCGCGCACCACAGCGCCCCGGCCAAAGAACCGGGCAGCCTGTCGCCGGATTCTGTACCGGGGCACACCGCATCAATGAAACGTTTACGGGACAAGCCGACCAGCACCGGCACGCCCAGATCGCGAAACTGCGCCAGATGACGCAATAAAGACAGATTATGGGCGGGGCTTTTGCCGAACCCGATCCCCAGATCAATCATCAGGCGGTCACGGGCGATCCCCGCATCAACACATTTTGCGATCCGCCCGGCAAGAAACCCCATAACATCGGCGATGACATCATTATAAGACGGGTCATGCTGCATCGTTTCCGGCGTGCCTTGCATGTGCATCAGGCAAATTGTCGCGTTTCTGCCTGCCATAAGCGTCATCGAATCAGGATCACCCGCCAGCGCCGTAATGTCATTGACCATTGTTGCACCTTCATCCAGCGCCGCCGCCATGACCCGCGCATGACGCGTATCAATCGAAAGCGGCACGCCGCACCCCGCCAGCCCTTTAATAACCGGAATAACGCGCGCTATTTCATCTTCTACTGCTACCGGCTTTGCGCCGGGGCGGGTCGATTCGCCGCCAATATCAAGAATATCCGCACCATCTGCAACCATGGCCAGGCCATGGGCAATCGCCGTTTGCGGATCAAGATAAAGGCCGCCATCGGAAAAACTGTCGGGAGTCACGTTGACGATCCCCATCACGCGCGGGCAGCGATACAAACGATCCGCCGACTCAGCCGGCATGACGTTCGCCTGCTTCCCCGGCGGGAGAGGCCTGTTGATCATCCGGCAGGGCGGCAATCATCTGATCCATGGTCAGGCCACTGACCGGATGACGCCAGTCCGGTGCGATTTCCGCCATGGGTCTGAGGACAAAAGCCCGCTCATGCATGCGGGGATGCGGAACAATCAGGGCAGGACGATCAACAATAACATCGTCATAAGCAACGAGGTCAAGATCCAGCAAGCGCGGGGCGTTTCGACTGGTGCGCACACGGCCGAAATCATATTCGATTTCCTGCAGTCGCTCCAAAATCGCCAAAGGCGCAAGCCCCGTTTCGACAGCGACAACCGCATTATGATACCAGGGCTGATCGGACAGCGGCACCGGCGCCGTCAGCCATATACGGGACTCCGCAACCACCCTCAGCCCCGATTCATCCATCGCCGCGCGCGCCGCCAAAAGCGTTTGCGCCGGATCACCGAAACGGCTTGGTAAATTCGCGCCCAATGCAATGATAATCAATGACGTCCCGTCCCGGTCGCCGTGCCTAGGGTCAAAACTCACAGCTTTCATCCATTCTGCGCGAGTCAAACTTTCAGGGGATGTTTGTAAAAAGCGCGCAGAGCATAACCGTCGCTATGGTCAAGCGGTTTGAGCAAACAGACACGAAAATTTGACTCGCCCTTTCGGGTGACAAAACAAAAAGAAATTAGCAAATTTTTCCCGCTTGAATATGCTTTGGCATGTCCCGCACGTGAAAAATTTGCTCCTTTCTTTTTGTCTTGTCACAGAATTGCATGAAAGCTGTGAGTTTTGACCCTAGACCGACCAGCGGCGCACCTGACCCGTATCCATGTGAACGAAGTTGCTGCGGCGGTAATAGCCAACGCCCCCGACACGCAGGCCCGTCGTGATGTCAGCCAGACGATTGGTAGCAATACCGGGCAGGCGCAGATCTATGGCCTGTCCCGTCATGTGCAGCGAATTGGACGCCACCGCCCCCGACGACGTACCGAGCATCGCGTTGGTACGTGCGGAACGATATCCCGACAGCACTTCATAAGCGCCGCGAACCCCGGCATTTTGCTGGGCCAGATACATCATATCGATAACGCGGGGGTCGATCGGGAAAACCTCGCCCGTACGAAAATCGCGCAGCACATAATTGATTTTCTCGAAAGCCTCGGGGATGTAACGCGTGCCGACCTTATAAGCGCCGGAAAAGCTCTCGCCCGTATGCTGGTTACGGAATGTGATACTGAATGTGCCTGTATCAGGCATCGCGGACAGCGCCGCGCGTGCCGCGGCAGACGCCGCCGGGATCAAAAGACCGCCCAAAGCCCCGGCACATAAAACAGCACGCCGGGATATAACGCGATTTTGTCCCACATTGATTTTGTCCAACATGACAACCTTTTTCGTTTGTTTCGGATATTTTCCTTAACAGGGAGTAATTTGTAGAGCGATCAGGAAATAAGTCAACATAATTGTAAAAAGGAAAAAATGCCGGTTGCATGCCCCGACATTTCAAGTCAACCAGTCATGATGGTAGCGCAATCAGCGCGTATAGGCAACCCCTTGGGCGGTCACAGCCAGTTCGGCAACCTGCGGTGCAGGCGGCGCAGGGATGTGATAGCCGTCCATATCGGCCAGCGCTTTCAGCAATCTTTCATCCCAGCCATAAAGGTCATAACCAAAGACAAGCTCTTGCTGTTCATCCATCCAGATCGTGTTATAGACGATATAAGCCGGGAACGGATTGTCGATATGGATGTCGGTCATGCGGCGCGTAGCGAGAATATCGGTCATGCGCTCTTCCGACCAGTTTGGCTGTCCCTTCATTACAAAACGGGCGATGGCTTCGGGGTCTGACAGGCGCACACAGCCGGAGCTTAACGCACGGTGACCCTGACCGAACAAGTCGGGCATATTCGTGTCATGCAGGTAAATATTATATTCATTGGGCATCAAGACCCGAATCCGTCCAAGCGCGTTATGATTGCCCGGCCTTTGCACAAAGCGCATCCCCATAACCTCGCGCCGCGAGACATTGTTCCAGTCCACTGACAGCGGGTCGATCGTCACGGCTTCGCGCCCGTAACCATGAAAAATCTCAATCTGGCTGTCGACAAGGTAATAAGGATCTTTTTGCGCGCGCGGCCATATATCGCGCACCTTGATTGAGTTCGGTACAGTCCATGTCGGGTTGAACCGCACGCCGGTAATATCGGTTTTAAAGTCGTTTGTGTTGCGTCCGCGCGCACCGACAATCACTTTCATTTCATGCGCGACCTGTCCGTTTTCAACCGCCCACAAAACCTGCTGGGGGATATTCACCAGAATATAGCGATCCGGCCTTTCCTGCTCCAGCCAGCGCTGGCGCTCCAGATTCACGATAATCTGCTCGATCCGTCCGCGGTTGGTCAGGTTCAGCGCAGACCGTGTCTGCGACCCGATCAACGCATCCGGCGTCAGGCCGTTCTCTTTCTGGAAGGCCATCACCATAGCCGCCAGATCATCATCATAAACAGCGCTTTCGACATTTTCCGCACCCAAAACCCGGCGCAGGGCTTTTATATCAGGATGTGCCTGACCGGGACGAAAAACATAATAACCGCCAAAATCCAGCGGCAATAAATGATCGAAGTTATCATCCGCCACGGACAGACGTACCAACTCATCACGCAAGGCGCGATAATGATTGCCCTGCGGATAAAGCGTATCTAGCGCCTTTGCAAGGTCGCGCGGCTTTGTGATGTGCGCCAGAATCTCATCCGGTGCGGCTGGCTGGCGCCAATATTCCGCTTTTTGACGTATGGCGGCAGGATCCACACGCATGCCGCTCAGGTCGCGGCCATATTGTATGGCAGAGGCGGCTATCAAAAGTTCGATCCCGGCCGGGTCATGATCCGCCCCCGCCATGCCGTCCAAAAACGCGCGTATGACATCGACATTATAATGAGCCGGATTAAGCCCATGCGTCCACGACTCCTCCAGCGCTTTCAGTAAAATAGCCGCGCGGATCGTGCCGTCCTTGCCCGACGCCAGCCAAAAAGCCCGCCCGTCCCGCGCCATATAGAAGTCTCTCAGGACATCATCATAGGCAATCTCATAAGCATGCGTCTCGTCAAAACTGATCGTCAGGGCATTGCGCCAGCCATCCTGATGTTCGGCATTGGAGCTAAGCGCGAAAAAGCACAGCAAAAGCGTCATACACGCAAATAAGATGTATTTTGTTTTGGCTGCTGATAAAACGTGGCTCTTCATGACCCGATCCCCGGCAATAAAAGTCTCTTCCGGATACCAGTATCGGGCAAAAGGGTTAACAGAGATTTATCATTGCAGTTTTTTTTCGGAAGTTTGTCAGGCATTTATCACCCGCAACAATCATGGCCGACCGATCTCGCCTGTCATGCCCATCTCCGTGCGGGCATCCGGGAAAATGGCGGCAATGCGTGTGGATCCCCGCTCGGAGGCGGGTATGACGGAAAGAAATCTCAATTGTCATGCCCGCTTTATGCGGGCATCCAGAGGGCGGAAAAAGCAATTTACTCTAAAGGTCGGCAAAAATATGTTTTTCCGCCTTCGCGCCCGGATGCGTCACCGCGCCTTTGCTGGCCGAGCCGACCGTCTGGCAGTATTTCCAAAGCGCGCCGGACTGATAATTATGCTCACGCGGTTTCCATTCTTTTTGACGCGCGGCCAGTTCTTCATCACTTAACGCCACCTCTATCGTGCCGGATTCCGCATCAATGCGAATAATATCCCCGTCGCGCAACAAGCCGATCGGCCCGCCTACAGCGGCTTCGGGACAGACATGCCCAACGCAAAAGCCGCGTGTTCCGCCTGAAAAGCGGCCATCAGTGATCAAAGCGACCTTGCCGCCCGTTCCCTGACCATATAGCGCCGCCGTGGTGGACAGCATTTCACGCATGCCCGGCCCGCCTTTTGGCCCTTCATAGCGGATCACCAGCACATCACCCTCTTCATAAGCGCGATCCTGCACGGCTTTGAAACAGGCTTCTTCACTGTCGAAACAGCGCGCCGGCCCCTCGAACACAAGATCTTCAAGCCCCGCAATTTTAACGATCGCGCCTTCGGGCGCCAGATTACCGCGCAGCCCGACAACGCCGCCGGTCGGGCGGATCGGCGATTTGATCGCATAAACAACATCCTGCCCTTCGGGGCGTTTCACACCCTCCAGATTTTCAGCCAGCGCCTTGCCGGTAACGGTCAGGCAATCACCATGCAGATACCCGCCATCCAGAAGTTCTTTCAAAACAACGCCGACGCCGCCCACATCATACAGATCCTTGGCGACATATTTTCCGCCCGGGCGCAAATTGGCGATCAACGGTGTTTTTTTGAAAATTTCAGCCACATCATGCAAGTCGAAATCAATGCCTGCCTCGTGCGCCATGGCCGGCAAGTGCAGTCCGGCATTGGTTGAGCCGCCTGTCGCGGCAACGACCGCCGCGGCATTTTCCAGCGATTGACGGGTGACAATATCGCGCGGCCTGATATTCCGGCGGATCAGATCCACAACCGCCCGGCCGGAAGCTTCGGCGTATTGATCCCGCGTTTCATACGGCGCCGGCGCACCGGCGGAGTTCGGCAGAGCCAAACCGATAGCTTCGGACACGCATGCCATGGTATTGGCCGTAAATTGCCCGCCGCAAGCGCCGGCAGACGGACACGCCACACATTCAAGCTCGTGCAGGTCGTCATCGCTCATCTCGCCAACCGCATGCTTGCCGACACCTTCAAACACATTAACAATATCAACATCCTGACCGCGAAACTTCCCGGGCAGGATTGTCCCGCCATACATAAAGACACTCGGCACGTTCAGGCGGATCATCACCATCATCATGCCGGGCAGAGATTTATCACATCCCGCCAGCCCGACCAGCGCATCATAACAATGACCGCGCATCGTCAGTTCAACCGAGTCGGCAATCACATCACGCGACACCAGCGAAGAACGCATGCCTTCATGCCCCATGGCAATGCCGTCCGTAACGGTAATGGTGGTAAATTCGCGCGGTGTTGCTTCCGATTCCTGCACGCCGCGCTTGACGGCCTGTGCCTGCCGCGACAAGGCAATATTACATGGCGCGGCTTCGTTCCAGCATGTCGCGACCCCGACCAATGGCTGGTGAATTTCTTCTTCCGTCAGCCCCATCGCATAATAATAAGCACGGTGCGGCGCGCTTTTCGCGCCTTCGGTCACGTACCGGCTGACAAGTTTTTCTTTGTTCCATTTGGTCACTTTTACAACACCCCGATCATACTTAACGTTCAGACACCACCCTTAGATGCGGTTGTGTGGCGCTCTTCGTAATTGCTGAGCATCTGGTCAAGTTCATTCCGAAAAGCCAGCGCGTCCCCCACGAAAGGAATCGTCTGGATACGGCTGCCTGTGCCATAGATCACCACGCTGGCATAACCCAGCAACATCCCCATCGGCGTTCGTTTCGTTTCAACCGACTCAATGCGGCTATGGCGGATCTGGATACTATCCAGACTGATAATGCCGTGGCGCAGGAAAACGCGCTGATCCGTCAGCGCCAACAGCAAAAACCGTTTATAAAGGGTGGCAAAGCCGAACATAATCACACTGACCACGCACAAAAACACGCCCAGATTAAACAGGATCGGCGATGATAACAGCCACAAGGCAAGCAGCCCCGTTGCAATCGTTTTCCAGTATATCCCCCAGTGAATACGGGCTACGCGCATTAATTTCTCATCGCCTTTGAGCAACGCCGCAGCTTCGGAATCTATCTTCGCTTTTTTGGAAACCGGCGCTTTGGAAGTTTTATTCCTGCTCATAAGTTTCTCGCTTTTTCTATGGCACGGCGGAAATCAATCGGCGCCTCCAGCGGCGGCAGGACAACCTCCCCCACCCCCATGCCGCGCACCACAACGCGGCCGTAATTCAAAATACGCCCCAATATTGATTGCAGGACATTGACCCCTTCGATCCGGTCGATGCTCATCTCGCCGACATGGCGGGCGACAAGGCCGCGCTTGTAAATCAGGCGGGAATTGGTAATGGCAATTTCGGTTGTGGCCTTGACAATCATCATCTGGGCGAAGGCATAAAGCCCCATAATAAAAAACACAAAAGCGGCGATCCTGACCAGCGGATGCAATTCGCGGATCTGGCCGATCAGGCTGTCGCTGTAAAACCCGTCCAGAAAATGGCCGGTAATATATAAGCCCGCCCAGATCACGCCGATACAACTGACAAAGCCCCAGACAATATTCATGATCGCCTGAGCCGTGTACATCCAATGAAAGCGCCCGACATAGACAAGCTCTTCATCTTTGGTCAGTGATTGCTGTACATATAACATGCAGGTTTAATCCCCCAGTGAAATCCCCAGCGCGCGCGCCGTTTGCATCAATGTACCATTCAAATCGATTTGTTGATAGGCCGCAATCGCATCCTCGATGGCGACATCAACAACCTGGCGGTTCGACCATGCGACCATGCGCCCGAATTTGCCTTCCTGAATCAGGTCAACCGCCTTGACCCCGAACGCCGAAGCCAGCAAGCGGTCATTATAAGTCGGCGAGCTGCCGCGCTGGACATGCCCCAGCACCGTAACGCGTGTTTCAAATCCTGTGGCGTCGGCGATTTGCTGGCTCAGATAATGGCCGATACCGCCATAACGCTTTTCCCCGCCATGATACGTCACAACCAGCTTATCACCCTCAGGCGTCTTGACAGCTTCGGAGACAACGACCAATGCGAAGTTACGCCCTGATTTTTTGACATTCCTGATCTTTTCGGCAATTTTTTCAACCGAATATTTCACTTCCGGCACGAGAATGACATCCGCGCCACCGGAGATTCCGGCGCTGAGCGCGATATGTCCGGCATCGCGCCCCATGACTTCCAGCACCATCACCCGATCATGGCTGGCTGCGGTGGGTTGCAACCGGTCAAGCGCTTCGGTTGCCACGGCGACCGCCGTATCAAACCCGATCGAGGTTTCGGTCATGCCGATATCATTATCAATCGTCTTGGGGATGCCGACCATGTTGATCCGGCCTTTTTCCGCCAGTTTTTTCAGGATGGCAAAGCTTCCGTCACCGCCGATCCCGATCACCGCGTCCAGCCCAAGGCTTTTAAAGCCGTCAACGATCTTGTCCGATATGTCTTTCTGGCTGCCGTCCGGCATGGGAAAGGAAAAAGGATTGCCTTTATTGGTCGTCCCCAAAACCGTCCCGCCCAGACGCATGATATTGCCGTCAAAATCATTGGGATGCAGTTTTTTATATTCCGGCGGATCGCGCAACAGGCCGGCTGTGCCGTCAATAATGCCGTAAATCTCCCACCCGAGAATATGCGCTCTGTGTACCGCCGCACGAATGGCCGCATTCAGCCCCGCACAATCACCGCCGCTCGTTAAAATGCCGATTTGTTTCTTGCTCATCCTGATCCTGCTGTTTTACAAAGGTTTTTCACACCGCTCTGCGCGTCATTAAGAATATACACATGCAGCCGCCCGATTATAAGCGGTTTTTTGATAACAATTTTGTCTTACAATACAAAGGATTATTTGCTATTATTCAACACGTTTTTGGCAACCACAACTATTCTGCCCGGTTAATCGTATGGATGATGAAGAAGAGCGCCTTCAGGAACGGCTTTATGAGCTTGAGATAGAGCATAAAGACCTGGACGATGTGATTGCCCGCCTGATTGACAATCCGCCGGTTGATTTCATTCAGGTACAGCGCCTGAAAAAACGAAAGCTTCAGCTCAAAGACGATATCCAGCGAATCAAGAGCATGTTGCTGCCCGATATTATCGCATAAACACGCCCGCGGCATTTGCGGCACAAAACGCCGGATGAAATGAAGATGAACAGCAAATCCCCCCTCGTCAGTATTATCATGGGCTCACAATCAGACTGGGCGACGATGAAAAACGCCGCCAATATGCTGGATGATTTGTCGGTCGCCTATGAAAGCAGGATTATCTCCGCCCACCGGACACCGGACAGGCTCTATGATTTTGCCAAAAACGCCCGCACACGCGGGATCAAGGTCATCATCGCCGGGGCGGGCGGCGCCGCGCACCTGCCCGGTATGGTTGCCAGCCTGACCAGCCTGCCGGTTTTGGGTGTACCGGTCAAAAGCCGTGCCCTGAAAGGGCTGGACAGTTTATTATCCATCGTCCAGATGCCCGGCGGCATACCGGTCGGGACGCTGGCGATCGGCGAGGCCGGCGCCAAGAATGCCGCCCTGCTGGCGGCCTCTATATTATCGCTGCATGATACGGATATAGAGAAAAAACTGGCGCAATTCCGTCAGGAACAAACCGATTCTGTCGCCGATATACCCTCATGATGCGGCCTCACAAAATTCTGGGCATTCTGGGCGGCGGCCAGCTTGGCCGCATGAGCGCGCTGGCGGCTGCCCGGCTCGGTATAAAAACCCATATCTATACCCCCGAAACCGACAGCCCCGCATCACATGTTGCCGCCCAAACATTTATCGGGGCTTATGATGACCGGAAAAAGCTCAAAGCCTTTGCGGAATCGGTCGGCGTCGTATCGTATGAGTTTGAGAACATCCCGATCGAGACCGTGCGCTACATTCAAAAGACCCGCCCGGTTTTTCCCGATGACCGCCTGCTTGAGATCGCGCAACACCGCGCAAAAGAAAAGAAATTCCTGAATGACATCGGCATTGACACGGCGCGGTGGGTCTTGGCCAGAACCGCAGATGACGTTGCAAAAGCGGGTAACGAAATGGGGCGTAGCGATTACATACTCAAAACAGCCCGTTTCGGATATGACGGGAAAGGCCAGGTTTCATGGGGCGTTCATGAAAATCCAAAGGATAAGTGGAAGAGTCTGAAATCAAACGAGATCATCATTGAAGAACGTATTGATTTTACATGCGAAATCTCAGTTATTATTGCTCGTGACAAGTTGGGACAGACCGCCACATACGGTCCGATGCTGAATGAGCACAAAAACCACATCCTTGCGAAAACGACTATTCCCGCGCCCATCCCGGATGATCTGGCGAAAAAAGCGCGCCGCCTGACCGAGCATCTGGCCGAAGCGGTTGATCTGGTCGGGGTGATGGCTCTGGAGATGTTTGTCACACGCGATGGCGGGTTAATTGCCAATGAAATCGCTCCCCGCACCCATAATTCGGGGCACTGGACGATCGATGCCTGTACCGTGTCGCAATTTGAACAGCATGTCAGAACCGTGTGCGATATGCCGGTCGGCGCGCCGGGGCGCTTTGCCGATGCCATGATGATCAACCTGATCGGAAAAGACGTTATGAAACTGGCACCGTGGCTGGAAATGCCGCATGCCTCCCTGCATCTATATGGCAAGGAAGAGGTCAAAGCCGGACGCAAAATGGGACATGTCACCATCATCAAGCCGCCTCGCCTAAGCGGCAAAGCGATCGCCGGAGATTAAAGGCAAAGCTCGTTCTTTCCCAGGGTCTACCCCTCATAAACTGCCGGTGGCTGTGGAGTCTTGTCAAAAACCGGTATGTCAGGTCTGTTCAAACGCGCCGGTCTGTGCTTTAGATAAAAGCGCATAATATAAGAGGATTTCTGATGGAAGCGTTGAAAATGGAAAAGAACCCGAAAACCAGAACTGAACATGATTCAATCGGTGCGATCGATGT
>SKGD01000036.1 GCA_007117665.1 Alphaproteobacteria bacterium | reverse complement strand
AAATGCGGCCTGATCGCTTCCCACTGGCTATCTGAGAGATAAAAATGACGCATGGCTTGGCTCCTTTTGTAAATCACCAATCCATTGAATCATAAAATTATCTGTGTGTTTAGACCCTAGGAAAAGCAAAAAGGTTGAGCGCTATCCAGCGCCCAGTTTCAAGCCCTGATCCACACGCAGGGTCGGGATCGATTCCCCGGCGCGCGCCCGGTTGACATTATTCGCCGGAACGATATTGCGGAATATGTCCGACAAATGCCCGGCCAGCGTTACTTTGGAAACGGCAAAAGACGGTTTTCCGTCCTTGATCCAAAGCCCGTAAGCGCCCCGGCTGTAATCGCCGGTGATAATATCACCGCCCCCGCCCATCAGGCCGGTCACGTAAAATCCGTCCTTGATATCGGCGATCAGTGCTGCCGGATCCAAAGCGCCCGGAAGCATGTAAAGATTAGGCTTGACACCGTTATGGCCGGTTGAATCAAAATGCTGGCCGGTTTTGGCGCTCAACTCGCGGGCGTTGTAGCTCCCCAAAATCCAGCTTTTTAATGAGCCGTTCTCGACAATCGTCAGCGGACGCGCCGCAAAACCGTCCATATCAAAAGCGCGGGATCCACAGCTGCGATCCAGCAAAGGGTCGTCAATCAGCGTTACGGAAGAATTCAGAACCTGTTTCCCCAGCATGTCCCTGATAAATGATTGTTGTTTGCTGATGGCATTGCCGGAGATCGCCGCTATAAAATTGGACATCAGGCTGCCCGCGACACGTTGATCGAACACAACCGGGAAATGGCCGCTTTTGACCTCTTGTTCGTTGAGCTGTTCGATTGTCCGGCGGGCGGCTTCTTTTCCGACTATTTGCGGATCATCAATATCCTGACGATAAATGGCTTGCGTGCCGGCATGAGACGTTTTTTTGTTCTGGCCGTTTCCTGCCACCACGGATACATAAAAGCCGCTCGTTGATTTTTCCGAGTGGCCGGAAAAGCCGTTACTGGCTAAAATGACGAAGCTGCTCTTTCCCCAAAAAGCACTGGCGCCGCCGGACGTCTCGATACGGTCAACGGCCAGGGCTGTTTCTTCAGCCGCCTGAGCGTCGGCGATTAACTGATCGGGTGACGGCACAGACGGGTCGAAAACATCAGGAGAAGGATATGATTCGGGCAGTAGTAACGAATCCACCAGCCCTTCATACGGGTCTTCTGTTGATGATTGTGCATTAAACAGCGCTTCTTCCAGCGCCATTTCAAGATGTGAAGGTCGCAGGGAATCTGCCGTTGCCGTTCCGGTTTTCTTGCCCATATAAACCTTGATCGAGGTCGTCACAGACAAGGAATGACCCAGCCCTTCCAGATCACCGAGCCTGACATTTGCAGACAGGCTTTCCTGACGGCTCGTGGAAAGTTTTACATCGCTGGCGCCTTTGTCGCGCGCCTTGGCAGCAATATCTGAAAGTTTGTTAAAAATATCGGACGTATCGGACATAATGATGCTTCCCTGTTTGCTTTTATTTTTCTGTGTTACGTTCCGTAGCACAGCATGTCATTTATGTCAAAACGATAAACGCATAAACCGAACCATACAAAAGGATAGATCTGTCAGATCTGGTGCCTGAACCAGGTGATCTGGCGTTTGGCATATTGTCTGGTTTGGGCTTTGGCGCTGGCGATTGCTTCCTGAAGACTGGTGCGACCGGTCAGCGCATCGCATAGCGGCGCATATCCCAGTGCCTTGGTAATGGCGGCATGGGCGGGAACGTTGCCTTGTGCGATGCGATCCTGCAAGGCGCGGACTTCTTCCAGAACGCCGCTTTCCATCATCATATCGAAACGTTGATCGCAGCGCGCATGAAGCACGGCGCGGGCGGGATTGATAAAATGGCGGGTGATCTGCCAGTCTTTCGGGATCCCCTGCGGCGGCAGGGATTGCCAGTATGATAGCGGCTTGCCGGAAGATTCATAAACGCTGATGGCGCGCAACAGGCGCTGACGGTCATTGGCGTGGATGCGCTTTGCGGCGGCAGGGTCGCATGCGGCCAGCCGGGCATGCAGGGCGGGCGCTCCTTTGTCCGCCATGTCTTGCTGCAGGCGTGCGGTCACGGCATCATCCGGCGCCGGGATCGGCGACAGGCCGTCAAGCAGCGCCTTGATATAAAAGCCTGTCCCGCCAGTGATGACTGGATAGTGGCCGTGGCGCCATGCCTGTGTGATTTCCTGCACGGCCATGTCCCGCCACCGGGCAGCAGAGCAAGACTCCCCGGGGGGCAAAATAGCGTACAGCTTGTGCGGACATTGCGCGAGATCCGGCGCGGGCGGCTGTGCCGTCAGGGTCGGCAGCGCATCATAAAGCTGCATGGAATCGGCATTGATGATCACGCCTTTGATGCGGGCGGCAAGATCCAGCGCAAAGGCTGATTTTCCCCCGGCAGTCGGGCCGTAAACCAGATGAATGATCTTGTCGGCGGACATGGCCGGAGGCAACACAGGCCGCGTCAGCGCAGCCGCAAGGCTACGAACCGGACGTCACTATCCCGGTTGACCAGCAGCAAAACCGAATTGCGTCCGGCGGCGCGGGCATTTTCAATGATCGTTTTTGCCTCGTCCGCATCGGTTACGGCCTGTTGGTTGACTTCGACAATCACGTCGCCGACCGCCAGTGATTTTTGCGCGGCTTCGGAATTGGGAATAATCTGGCTGATGATTAACCCTTCGACATCAACGCCGATATTAAATTGTTCGCGATCCTGTTCACTGATCGGGCGCAGGGAAAGCCCCAGACTTTCAATATCCGTGCCGTTTTCCTGCTTTTCCTCCGGTCTGCGTTCGGTGGCGGCCAACAAGCCTTCTTCCTCGGCTTTTTCCAACTCCCCCACGGAAACGGACGTGGTGCGGCGCTCTCCGTTACGCCAGTATGTAACCTGAGCATCTTGGTCGATCGGGGTTTCGGCGACCATCCGGGGTAAATCGCGCATGGTGCGGACGGCGCGGCCGTTAAAATCCAGAATAATATCACCGGCTTCCAGACCGGCGACTTCCGCCGGGCCGGTCGGGGTGGTGCTGGCGACCAGCGCGCCGCGCGCTTCTTCAAGTCCCAGACTTTCGGCGATTTCCTCGGTCACGCTCTGGATTCTGACGCCCAGCCAGCCACGCCGCGTGCGCCCGAATTCGATCAATTGGTGAATGACCGGTCTGGCAAGATTGGATGGAATGGCAAAGCCAATCCCGACCGACCCACCGGATGGTGAGAAGATCGCCGTATTAATACCGATAACCTCGCCGTCGAGATTAAACATAGGGCCGCCGGAATTGCCGCGATTGATCGAAGCATCCGTCTGGATAAAATCATCATACGGCCCGGCCTGAATATCGCGTTGCTGGGCGGAAACGATCCCGGCGGTCACTGTGCCGCCCAGACCGAACGGGTTGCCGATGGCCAAGATCCAGTCACCAACACGCAGGCGGTCACTGTCGCCGAAAGAAACAGCGGTAAGCGTCCGGTCTGTCTCAACCTTCAATATCGCAATATCGGTTTTCTCATCGCGCCCCATAACTTCGGCCTGAAGCGTTGTATCATCATGGAAGGTAACGCGCACTTCATTGGCGTCCTTGACGACGTGATGGTTGGTGATGATATAGCCGTTTTCCGCATCAATCACGAACCCCGACCCCAAAGATGCCGGCGGAATGGCAGGCATGCCCAGCCCGCGCCGATCCATAAACTGCTCGAAAAAATCCTCGAACGGCGAGCCGGGGGGAAATTGCGGCAATTCGGGGAAGTCTTTTATTTCTATGGGTTTTTGGGTGGATGAAATATTGACCACCGATGGTAAAAGCCTTTCGGCGAGATCGGCAAAGCCCGATACGACATGCCCTTGCGGACTATGTTCCTGTGCGTGGGCGGCGAACGGCGTCATGCACAAAAGCAGAGCCATCATCAAAATAAACCGGGCGGGAAGACGCGTCATATATCGGGACATTGGCAGCCTCTGACAGGAACAGGTTTTTCTATTGAAGTTTTAATCTAGAGCCATAAGACAGGAGGGTCAACCGCCCGCGAACAGACTCATCAGCCCGATCAGGCACAAACCCGTGACCACCATGACCGCCCCGAACAGGCGAAAATGGGCGGGAGAAAGCTGTAAGGCCACGGCGAACATTTTTTTTATGCCCTCCGGAAACAGTGCATAAAGCAGCCCTTCAATCACGAAAATCAGGGCAAAAGCCGTGCCAATATAAAGGACAAAGTCGCTCACCGCTGCTGGCGGAAGAATTTAAAGAATTCGCTGTCGGGTGACAAAATCATCCGCGTATCAGGCGTTGCCATCGAATTGCGATAAGCCTCCAGCGAGCGGGTAAAGGCATAAAATTCCTTATCCTTGTTGAAAGCTTCGGCATAGGTCTTGATGGCAGTTTCATCCCCCTGACCGCGCAGCCCCTGAGCGTCTCTTTCGGCTTCGGCCATAATGACGGTGCGCTCTTTTTCTGCCGTGGAACGAATTTCCAAAGCGCGCTCTTCACCGCGTGCGCGGGTTTCGGTGGCGCGTTCCTTAAGTTCGGAGATCATCCGGCGCACGGTCGATTGCCGCAGGTCAGACGTCAGGTCGGCACGAACAATCCGCAGATCGACAATCTCAATTCCCAGACGGTCGTTGTGGGTGCTGTTATTGACCCGTTGCAGGATTTCCTGCATCACGCGGCCGCGTTCTTCGGACAGGAGCGTTCCCAAAGTCGTCCGGCCCAAAACGGCTTTTGTCGCATCGGACATGATATTTTCCAGCCGTGAATTGGCATTCGTTACCGTGCCCAGCGTTTTCATGAATTGCAGCGGCTCGGTGATGCGGTAACGGGCAAATGTATCGACAATAATCGGCTCACCGCTGACAACGTCAATGCTGGGGGCGATCAGATCCTGTGTCTCTTCATCGACGACATCGCGGTTGGGGTCAGGCGCGCGGGCAATGGCGCGGCTGGAGATAACCATTTGTTCGGGCGGCGGATCAACCGGCAAAATCCGGCGGTCGAAATAGGTGACAGTCTGTGCCACCGGAATTTTAAAATGCAGGCCGGGGCTGCGTATTTCACCAACCGGCTGACCAAGCTGCAGCACGATGGCCTGTTGGGTCTGATCGACGGTGAAAACCGACTGGCTCAGGATAATCAACCCCAAAGCGGCAACGATCAGAATGGTTCCAAGTTTTGTATTCATGGCTTTCGATCCTTTTCCTGTGTATCGCGCGGCGCGTCTTAGCGGTTCGCGGGGGTGTTTGTTGTGACCGGTGCCGGGGCGGTGTTTTGCTGGCCGCCTGCGGCCGGACGCAATTCATTGAGCGGCAAATAAGGTACAACGCCGCTTTGTCCGGCTTCATCCATGATGATTTTTTGCGCGTTCCGCAAAACTTCTTCCATGGTTTCCAGATACATTCTGGTGCGTGTCACGTCCTGTCCTTCCAGATAGGCCTGATAAACCGCGTTGAAACGGTTTGTATCACCTTCGGCGCGGGCAATGGTGGACTGGCGGTATGCTTCGGCTTCCTGCAGGACGCGGATCGCATCACCACGAGCGCGGGGCAGGATATCCTCACGATAGGCGCGGGCGCGGTTCTGGATGTCTTCGGCATCCTGATTGGCGGCCTGAACGTCCTGAAACGCCGCTTGCACATCCGGGTGTACTTCGGCCTGCTGGATCAGAACCTGTGTGATGTTTACCCCGGAACTATATTCGTCCAGATTATTCTGGAGAATTTCCTTGGCACGGTCGGCCACGGCCGCACGCTCGGTCGTGATCAGGGAAAACATCTGGGTCTGGCCGGCAACTTCACGAATGGCGCTTTCGGCGACTTTCTTGATGGTGGTTTCCTGATCGAAAACCTGGAACAGATAATCTTCGGATGATTTGATGTTCCACTGTACGACAAGATTCAGGTCGACAATATTGCGGTCGGAGGTCAGCATCAGGCTTTCCTCCGGGATGCCGCGCCTTTGCGTGCCGCCATCGCGCGAGAAAATCTCGGAAAATCCGATATTCATCCGGCGGATTTCACTGAACCGGACTTTGGTCATACTTTCAATCGGGGCAGGCCAGCGATAGCCAAGACCTTCCTGCATCTGGGTGCGATCCCATGCGCCAAAGCGCTGAATCACGGCATGTTCGCCGGGATTGACAATGTAAAAGCCGCTGGCCATCCATAAGGCAATCAGCGCGACCACGCCAAGGCCGATAATTTTGCCGCCGCCAGTGCCGCCCGGAAAGACCTGCTTCAGGTTTTCCTGCGCTTTTTTCAGCATTTCATCAATATCAGGAGGCGGTTCATTACCGCCGCCCCATGCACCGCGCGGACCGCCACCATTTGATGCGCCGTTCTTGCCCCATGGGTTTTTCTTGTTCCCGTCATTTGACTGGTTATGTCCTGACATCCCTTTATAACCCTTACGTTATCCGGTTAAAATTCTTTCTTACAATATCGTTTTTGTGCCATAAAGCAATAGTAACAACGCCCTTTTTTACGATTTGGTCTTTTTATAATTTGGATGATCGGCTCATGCAGGAAATTGAAAAACTCAAAGATATTGTTTCCGGGGTTATCGCCCGGACGCCGGAGATAAAAATCGCCGGTGTGCAAAGCGACAACGGTCACGCGATGATTGTGCTCGAAACAGATCCGGCGCTGGGCGGAGAGATGGAAACATTACGCCGGGCGGTGGAGCAGGCCGTTACCGCCACCGGAGATTTCACCAAGGTCAGTGTGATCTTGTCAGCACGGCGCGCGGCAAAATCGTCCGGGCGAACGCCGTCCCGCGCGGCACAGATTGAAAATCTGGCGCCCGGGATCAAGCATGTGATTGCCGTGGCCAGTGGCAAAGGCGGTGTCGGGAAATCAACTGTTGCGGTTAATCTGGCTGCGGCGCTGGCGGCACAAGGGCTTCGTGCCGGGTTGATGGATGCCGATATTTACGGACCCTCAGTCCCGGCCATGCTGGGGCTGGAAGGTCGCCCGGACACACAGGATGGCAAGCTTGTTCCGCCTGAAATTGGCGGGCTGAAAGTCATGTCGATGGGGTTTTTAGTCGAATCTGACGCCCCGATGATCTGGCGCGGGCCGATGATCCAGACCGCCTTGCGCCAGTTCTTACAGGATGTTGCATGGGGGGATCTGGATATTCTGGTGGTTGATATGCCGCCCGGCACGGGTGACGCGCAACTGACCATGGCGCAAAAAGTGCCGCTGGCCGGGGCGGTGATCGTATCAACGCCGCAGGATATCGCCCTGTTGGATGCGCGTAAGGGCATTAATATGTTCCGTCAGGTCGGCGTGCCGGTTTTGGGCGTGATCGAGAATATGAGTTATCACACATGTACCGCATGCGGCCATGAAGACCATATATTCGGCCATGGCGGCGCCAAGGCTGCAGCGCAAAAATTATCCTGTCATTTTCTGGGCGCGCTGCCTTTGGATATTGATATTCGCATTCATGCCGATGCCGGAACGCCGATTGTCACAGAAGCCCCCGAGTCCGCGCCGGCGCGGCAATATCGCGCGATGGCGCATGACATTTCCGAGATGCTCTTAAGTTCGCCTAATGACTCACCGCGGGCATGAGAATTGAGTTTTTTCCTTACCTGTGAACTGCCGGGCTTTTCAGGTCAATCACCAGCCTGTGATAAGGCGTGTCATTAGGCGGCAGCATCATATCCTTGATCACCGACGCATCGTGACGCAACTGGACAACCAGACGGGTCGGCTGTCCGCCCTGCCCCGGCTGCACGGAATAAGCCGTTACCAAAGGCGCAGATTGAGACGACCAGCTTTGCTGTCCTTGCCATGCAACACCATCCAGTTCAACAATCATCAGATTTTCGTGGTTATCGACGTCATAACGATAAGAAACAGACCCGCCCGTATCAAGGACGATTCTGGTCTTGTCGCCATGTTCGCCGATCCGCATTTGCCGGACGGGCGTCCCGGCAGCGGATGCAGCCGGAACAGGTGGCGGGGAGGCTTGTCGGGCAGGCTGCACATCCTGTGCAGGCGGCTGCTGTCGGGGAGGAGAAGACACCGCCGTCGATGCCAGTGCGTCCTGCACGGATGGCGACGGTGCGGGGCTTTCTGCGGATTGTTGCAGCGGGACGGGGGCATGTCCGGAAGCGGCAACAGGCGCGGGCGAGCGATCGGGAGCGCTGGCACGGGCGGCAGAAGAGCGTGAGTCCTCATACAGTAAAATTTCAAGCTGGGCGATCAGATCCTGAATATCCTTCTCAACCGCAATCAGGCGGGAGATCGCCGGCATCATGGCATCCAGATCGCGCCGGATTTCAATGACAGCATTTTCCAACCGTCCGAAACGGCGATTCTGGTCGCGTATATCTTCGGCAAAAAGCTGATCGGCATTCAAACCGCGCGCCTGCATGACAGGCAAGCCGTCAGGTCCGCGATCACGACCTGTCTGGCCAGGCTGAGTCGGTCTGTCACCGGATCCGGGGGGGGCTGGGATCGGGGGAATGGAGTGGGTCGGCTGGCCGTCAGCAGAAGCAGAAGAAGCGCGGGGGGCATCGTTATTGCGTCCGGAAAAAGGGCTTTCCATCCCGCATGCGGACACGGCAAAAGCACAAAGCAAAATCATAATGCTTTGTGCAAAAAACCTTCCTGATCTAACCTCGCCGGAGAAACCCGGCTTTGGAGTCCGCAATAAGGACATAGGATAAGAATCCCGATTTATATTTCAAGCCCCCGAGGCGGAATGGATACCTGAACAGGTGATTCGCCTCTCTATCAAGGGTACGCGCGCCTTGCATAGCAGGTCAAGCGCCTAATGATAAAAAACATCATTTTATTCAGGGTGTTGTTCAATAGCTTACACACAGGCTTGTCAACAAAATGCTGGCACCGGAAAAACACCTACACCTCGTCACCGATAGCGGTAACGGGTTGCGTTTCAGGCAAAACAGGGGTAATTTTTTCCTATGATTTCGATGCGCTTTTCTCATTTTTACCGGCATGTCCTCCCGGCGGCGATGATCGCCTTGCTGCTGCCCTGCGGTGCGGCTTATGCTGATTTCACCCAAATACAACCCTTTCATTTCGGGCGGTGGGTACTGACCAACAATGATGCCGAACATAACATCACCGTGCCGACAAGCGGCATGCATACAAATTCATCCTCTTTTATCGTTCTGGATGACCCGCAACCCGCCATTTATGAATATGAAGGCATCCCGACCGGCATCACCCCGACCGTCACAACCAGCCAGCCCGATATCGTCCTGCAAAGCCCCGGCCAGCCGGATCTTGTGCTAGATAATTTCACATTCCATGCCACCGCCGCCGATATCAACCAGATATCAACCATCACGATTGGCGGGCGCCTGCGCACCAGCGGCGATGGCGCCACTTACGGAAATCACACCTATACCGGCACGTTTTTGCTGGAGATCGAATATGATTTGTAAGCCTGCACATTTGTCAGACAAAGGATAGAACCATGCGTAAACGTAAAATGGCTATGAGAAAGTTTTTTTTAGGACTGAGCTTTGTTTCGGCGCTCGCCGGTGCCGCCATCGGGGTCAGCGCCCCTGCGAACGCGTCGATTTCCGTCATTCCTTATTCCGTCGTCATTCAGGGACGCGAGCGTTTCGGGGAATTAAACCTGATTAACCAGACCCGCGAGACAAAGGCCTATGAAATGGAATGGGTTCATATGCGCCAAAATCAGGATCAGCCCGGCTATAGTAATCTGGATCAGTCCCTGACTCCGTTCGACATCACCCAGAATATGGTTTTTTCACCCCGCCGCGTCACAGTCGGCCCGCGCGAAGCGCAAAAAATACGTTTTGCCCTGCGGCTGGGCGACGGCCAGCCAGAAAATGGCGATTATCGCGCCCATTTGCGGATCAGGCAGGTATCCGACCCGAGTCTCAGCGTACAAAGCGACGGTGAAGAGCAACGGCTGCGGCTGGGGATCGGTGCCACGGTCAGCTATACGCTGCCGGTGATTTACCGTGTCGGTGACACTACCGCCACCGCCAGCATTGGTGATATCAGCGTCGGCACGACAGAATCCGGCCGGCCGCGCCTGACCATTCCCGTCAGCCGAAATGACAGCCCCTACGGCATTGTCGGGCATTTATCGGTTTATCATCGTCCCGCAGGCGGCGGGCGCGAGACGCTGGTCGGGGAGGTTGGCAATGCGTTTCTGTTTCCTGAAATTTCGGCTCGTACATTCCGGGTTCCCCTGCATAATATTGAGGGCGGCCTGCAAAGCGGCACGATACGGGTTGTTCTGGAAGAGCGCCTGAAAGGAACACGCCGCAATCCCGAACGCGTAGTCGCCGACCGTTCTTTCCCGATCGGGCATTAATTGCCGCCTATTTCTTGTCCTCCAGAGCTTTGGCGTAGGAGGAAGCCGGGATCCGCGCGCGTTATTGGCGTTTCACCGTAATATGGGAGACCTTAGCGTTGTTGTCTGCGTACAATGTTTCTTTGCACTTCTTTGACGCGCTCCAGATATTCCTCCTGTTTTCGGGAATCGCCTTTAAAGTCGTAAATGTCGGCGATCATCTGGTACAGCCATACATCTTCCTGACGGTTATACCGCCGCCATTGTTCGGCATCATGCAACAACGCCAGCGCATCATCATGGCGCTCCTGTAATCGGTACAGGCGAGATAACAGGAAACGTGACCCGATCGAGAGCGGATTAAAGTCCAGAACGCGCTCCAGAATAACGACCCCGCGTTCCAGCCCGTCTTCGATCAAGCCTTCATGAACGGTCAGGTATAATGTGGCGTCCAGATGCCACAGCGAGGTATTGACCGGGTTTTTTTCCTGCGCTTTAGCGGAATATGCCAGCGCTTCTTCAAACATGATCCGGATATCTTCCTTTTCCATGTCCTTTGCATGTCTTTGCAGATGAATCATGCGTATTTGCGCTTCAAATTCGTAATGGTCGCCAAAACTGCCCGGCGCAACCGCCGCCGCAGCAGCAATATAAGGCGCGGTTTCATTCATCCGATCCTGATTGACCAAAAGCGCCGCATTCTGGGTGATAGCTGTTGCGATTGCCGCACGCAATATCCAGACACAGCCGATTACCGGAATGCCGCCGGCAATCAGTGCCGCGCTCCATTTTTTCGCGCCGGACGGAATAAAGGAAAGGCGTTTCGAGTCATCGCCCAGAGCTTGCTCGGTTGCCAGATACCAGACCCCGAACATGACCGCAAAGGGGATCAGAACAGCCGGCGTATAAAAAAGATATGTCACATGAGCGTGGCCGGTCACGGCCAGCATCGCGCAAAAAGGCGCGATGACGGCGCTTTTTTTGTCTTTATCCTGTCCGGCGGCTTTTAACGCGGCGATGGTGCGCCACAGGGCAGCGATCAATATGGCGTAAAATAATAAAAATGACGGCAGCCCCGTTTCCGCCCATAGCTGGAGCGTGTCGGAATGGGTGAACATGCCGCCGCTGCTGCGTTCTGCGGGATTGCGGTATGACGGGTAGTGCAGAAAAAATGTCGCCATTCCCGTTCCCGTCCACAGATTGTCGGTCGCCATGTCATAGGTTGATTCCAGTAAATGAATCCTGCTGGTGAAGCTGCCGGTGCCGACCATGTCAATTTTTGTAAGATTGCTCTGAAAGTGCTTTTGGCCGGTTAGGATAGGGTGATAGTTATGCAGCGTGATTGTCAAAGCCAGCGCCGCGATCACCAGCATGAAAATTCGTCTTTTTTCCTGTAACAAACCGGTTTTCCCGACAAGCACCGCCATCAGGATGGCAAAGGCGATAATAAAAGCCAGCATCGCACCGCGGCTTTGCGTGACCAAAAGCCCTGCAAAAAACAACAGCGCCAGAGCCAGCGCAATCCGGCGGATCACCGGATTGCCGGAGACCAGAAAAACCGCCAGCGCCGGAAAAATTCCGATATTAAACAAGGCGGACAGGTTATTCGGGTCGATCATCGGGTGATGGATGCGTGTGCCGTATGTTTCATACAGGAAAAAGAACTGGATCAGCGCCCAGACCGCAAAAAGACCGCACACCCCGATCGTGCCATATAGCAGGACAGGCGCGATGGCGAGGCGATGATGCGCCAGCACCAGCGCCATGAAAAGCGCCGGAAGGATGCTCCATAAAATTGTGAAATAGGTGCTGATGAAAGGGACGCTCGACCATGACAGGCTGATGACCAGCCAGAGCCAGAACAGCCCGACCAATATGAAAAGCGGCGTTTT
>SKGD01000058.1 GCA_007117665.1 Alphaproteobacteria bacterium | reverse complement strand
ATCCCGGCGGGATCGTGAATAAATCACCTGCAGAAACATCAAGCGCGGCCTCCCATGCGACAGAGACGCCATCATCAGATACAGCGCCCCAATGCAAACGTCCTGCACCTTGCAAAACGATATAATCTTCGTCGCCCTCTTTATGATAGTGGCAGCCGACCTTTTGGGGGATCTCTGCCAAATGCGTGCGAAAAGACGCCTCTCCATCCAGAACCGTGTGGCGAATACCAACAACAGGGTCAGGCTCAACGCCAGACAAGGCCTGTTTCCAGTCTTGCGACAACAGAGTGTGCGGGGCATCCACATGACGCAAACGAAGTTTATTGCCTGACATGATTTCTCCGAAACGTTGCTAACCGCGCTCATTTTACAGCCGCTTGCCAAAAGAGTCAAAAAAGTGGAGAATGCGCGGCAGAAAACAGGAGCAGAGAATATGAACACGTCACTTGTCACACATCTGGAACAGGAGCTGGAGTCCGTACGCAAGGCCGGGCTGTTCAAGCCGGAGCGTATCATCACATCGCCGCAGCGCGCCGACATCACCGTACAAAGCGGCGATCATGTCCTGAATTTCTGCGCCAATAATTATCTGGGTCTGGCTGATAATGAGGCGCTCGTTGAGGCTGCAAAGAAAGCGCTCGACCAATACAAGCTTGGCATGGCTTCCGTGCGGTTTATCTGTGGCACGCTGGATATCCATAAAATGCTGGAGCAACGCATTGCATCCTTCACCGGAATGGAGGATGCGATCCTTTATTCATCTTGTTTTGACGCGAATACGGGCCTTTTTGAAACGATTTTGGGAGCCGAAGATGCGATCATTTCCGATGAACTCAACCATGCCAGCATCATTGACGGGGTACGCCTGTGTAAGGCCAAGCGCTATCGCTATAAAAACAACGATATGCAAGCCCTTGAGCAATGTCTGAAAGAGGCACAGGATCAACGTTTCCGGCTAATTGCGACCGACGGTGTCTTTTCCATGGACGGTTATCTTGCTAATTTGCCTGCTATTTGCGATCTGGCCGAACAATATGACGCCATGGTGATGGTCGATGACAGCCATGCTGTGGGATTTATGGGTAAAGGCCTGTCCGGCACGGCGGATCATTTCGGGGTCACTGACCGGGTCGATATCATCACCGGCACGTTCGGCAAGGCGCTGGGCGGGGCATCGGGCGGTTATACGGCCGCCAAAAAACCGGTTATAGAATGGCTGCGCCAGCGCTCCCGCCCTTATCTGTTTTCGAACACGCTGGCACCGGTCATTGCCGCGACAACACTGGCGGTTCTAGATATTCTGGAGCGTGACGGCGCCGCCTTACAGGAAAAGCTGCAGGAAAACGCCCGCTATTTCCGCGAGAAAATGACCGCACTGGGCTTTGATCTGTTGCCGGGCGAACATCCGATCATCCCCGTGATGATCTATGATGCCGCGCTGGCCGGACGCTTTGCCGATGAAATGCTCAAGCGCGGCGTGTATGTTGTCGGATTTTCCTATCCGGTCGTCCCGCAAGACAAGGCGCGCATCCGTACACAAATGTCATGCGCCCATGAGAAACACCATATCGACAAAGCCGTTGAAGCCTTTGCCGCTGTCGGGAAAGAGCTGGGCATTTTGAAAGGCCGCGCCGCGTGAGAGGGCTGGAAAAGAGTAAGGCCGCGCCGGGGCTATGGATGCAGGATAACGCGCCGATTCCCACAATCGGCGCGCGCGAGGTTCTGGTTCGTATCCGCAAAAGCGCCATATGCGGCACCGACATGCATATTTACAACTGGGACAAATGGGCGCAAAAAACCATTCCCGTCCCATTAATTACCGGTCATGAATATGCAGGCATTATCGAAGAGGTCGGTCACGAGGTAACAACGCTTAAAAAGGGCATGCGCGTTTCCGGCGAAGGGCATATTGTCTGCGGCACATGCCGTAATTGCCGCGCCGGCCAGCGCCATATGTGTCGCAATACCCTGGGGGTCGGCATCCACCGTCAGGGCAGTTTTGCTGAATATCTATGCCTGCCTGCGGAAAACGTTGTCCCTATTCCCGACGAGATCAGCGATGATATTGCCTCTATTTTTGACCCGTTAGGAAATGCTGTTCACACAGCGCTTGAATTTGATCTGGTTGGCGAGGATGTATTGATCACCGGTGCGGGGCCGATCGGGATTATGGCCGCCGCCATTTGCCGCCATGTCGGCGCGCGCCATGTTGTGATTACCGATGTGAACCCTTACCGGCTCGAACTTGCATCAAAAATGAACCCAACGCGCACCGTTGATGTGTCAAAAGAAAATCTTACCGAAATCACGCAAGAGCTTGGAATGACAGAAGGTTTTGATATCGGCCTGGAGATGTCCGGCAATGGCGCAGCGATGCGTCAGATGATACAGGCCATGAATTGCGGCGGCAAAATTTCCCTACTGGGCATCCCGCCGGATGATGTTGCGATTGACTGGAATGACGTCATTTTCAAAGGGTTGACGATCAAGGGTATTTACGGCCGAAAAATGTATGAAACATGGTATAAAATGATTGCAATGCTGCAAAGCGGCCTTGATGTCAGCGCCGTCATCACGCATCGCTTCCCGATTGCAGAGTATGAAAAAGGGTTCGCCGCGATGAATTCCGGCCAAAGCGGAAAAGTCATTCTGGAGTGGGACTAAGGTTAGGCCTGCAAAGAAAAATTGACGTCACCGCTGCACTCTCTTTATAGTCCTTTTACTAACATATAATAAAAAACAACAGGGTTTCACGCGGGCATCATTATGACACGCGACTTTTCCGGCGCTTTTTCGCGCGCAGCGCGCTATTTCAAGCAAAACCGCACACAAGGCGGTATTTTGGCGGCGGCTCTGCTCGGCACAACGGCTTTAACCTCACCTCTACTGGCATTATCCGGTACAGCCGGACTGGCAGCAGCAGCGGCGCTTATCGCCGGGACTGGTTATCTTTTGCACAAAACCAGCGATATTGCGGTCGATCATGCACTGGCATTTGGGAAAAATATGAATCTCTCGCCGATGCGTCTGGGGGTCGGGGTTGGTATTTTAAGCGTCATCCCCGAATTTGCCACATCGATGAATGCGATATTTGTGCAAAACACACCGGATATCGGCATCGGCAATGTCACCGGAACCGGCATTGTTCATACGCTTTTGATCCTGGGTGCCGTTGCCGCCATTGCCGGGATCAAGCGCGATCAGGGGCTGGGGTGGAAATTTAGGCTCAGGACTCATTAATTGAGATAAAATATGCAGACGGCAGCGATGCAGATGGCTGAGAAGAAAGTGTGGGCGCAGCGATCATAGCGCATAGCAATGCGCCTCCAATCCTTGAT
>SKGD01000068.1 GCA_007117665.1 Alphaproteobacteria bacterium | reverse complement strand
TTTCCCGCACGCCGAACCGCCTCAGGATCAATATAGCCCTCCCCCATGGCAACGCCACCGGTCGACACTTTCTTTTTGAGCCTGTTCACACGATGAATAATCTCGATTTCGTCCTTAGATATTTTTCTATCACTCTTTTTCATGCACCACCTTTAGGTCATTAGCGCCGCGTATACGTCGTTCCTGCCCGTTATATTGACTATCCTGACGACGCCTGTCCGGCCCGAAAAAAGCAGGAGACTTAATAAAAGGACGGGGACGATCAATAATATGCAGAAGGCGCTGCGCCAGTTTTTCAGCAGAGACCGGCTTTACCATCACTTCATTCGCCCCATAATCGCGCCCGGTGCAGACAATGTCCTGACTGGCATAGGCCGTACAAAACAGTGCCGGCAAGAAGCGAACTTCATCTTTTTCTTGTCGGCGTATCCATTCCAGAATATCAAGGCCGTTTTTAAGCGGCCCCATCAGATCAAGTGTCAATATGTCTATATGATTCTCTTTATCGCTATCTTCATTGTGAAGGGATATAAGCTTTTTGGCTTCTTCAACACTGCATGTTGACAGGACTTTTCCAACGCCGAACTCGCGCAGCATCGACGCCATCAACCCCGCCATGAACGGAAATTCCTCAACGGAAAGAATGCGTATCCCGCGCAGTGAATAAGCCTGCTTTCGTCCTACTTTGCCTTCATTTTGCTGCGACATGGTAAAAACACCTTTGGCGCGATCCTTCCCTGTTTTTCTTTAAGAGGCGGGCTTATACTTTTTACAAACCTGATCAAAAGCCCCCAGCAGGGTTTTCCCGTTTTCCCCGCCATCTCCTGACATATTATACGCCAAGGCCAGTAAAATCGTCTTGTGCAGAATATCGACAATCTGGATAATCTTCCGATCCGGTTTTTCTATATTCTCCAGAAACATCAACACCATGCCCGTAAGCTGGCTGACAAATTCATAATCAAAAGTGCCAGCATTGGCTTTGAGATTCATAATCGGCTGCTTAAATGACTGCATCACGGCGTCATGATCCAACATGTCACGCTTTGCGTCATCAATCGCTTTTTGAATTTTATCCATATCGGGACGTGCCAGTTCGGCAAAGTCAACTTTTGTCGTTTTGATAACGTCCTGCGCCTTTGCGATTTTTTTCGCATCGATCGTCCCGGTTCCCACCTTTTTCTGTAACTCTTTGGAAGCCTCAATTCTTTTCGCTTCCCTTTTGGATATTGATTCGCGTAACTTCACCGCCTCACTCATTCTCAAACACCCCTTAAATAAACGCACCTCTATGATTCGAACATGTCCATTATACGGTAACTACAGCTGGATAAAAAAACCTTTAACATCCCGTTATTTTTTTGTCTTTTCCGTCCGATAGCGTTCAGATGCTGATCAGCCTTGCCCATCAGCCGGTCGTGAGATAACCTTGGCATGTTTTAGGATAGACCCTAATAAGAACGGACTGTAATGATGAAAATCCTTGTACCCATCAAGCGCGTTATTGATGCCTATGTCACCATAAGGGTCAAAGCCGACCAGACAGGCGTGGAAAACGCAAACGTCAAAATGTCGGTTAACCCTTTTTGTGAAATCGCTGTTGAAGAAGCCATCCGCCTGAAAGAAGCCGGCAAAGCCACGGAAGTCATTGTCGTCAGTGCCGGAAACGCCGCCACGCAGGAAAGCCTGCGCGCAGCGCTGGCGATGGGAGCTGATCGGGCGATCCTGATCGAAACGGATCAGGAATTGCAGCCTCTGGCGATTGCCAAACTACTCAAGGCCGTGGCCGAGAAAGAACAGGCCGGCCTTGTCATACTCGGCAAGCAAAGCATTGACGGCGATCATAACCAGACCGGACAAATGCTCGCCGGACTTCTGGGGTGGGGGCAGGCAACTTTTGCATCCAGCCTGACGCTGGAAAATGACCGCGCAACCGTCACACGTGAAATTGACGGCGGGCTGGAAACGCTTTCGCTTAAACTGCCCGCGATCATAACGGCGGATCTGCGCCTGAATGAGCCGCGTTATGCGTCCTTGCCCAATATCATGAAAGCCAAGCAAAAGCCTTTGGATAGACTAAACCCCGATGCGCTGGGCGTTGACGTAACGCCGCGCTATAAGACCCTGCGCGTCAGTGAGCCGCCGCCACGCAAGCCGGGGGTCAAGGTTGAGTCGGCTGCCGCGCTGGTCGAAAAACTGCGCGGGGAAGCCAAGATCATCTAAAAACTGTTGCCAGACACAAAAAGCAAACATAGCAAACGGGAAATCAAAAAATGCGTATCCTTGTTATCGCCGAACATGACAATAAAAGTCTCAAAAGCTGTAGCTTGCCGGTTGTGACAGCCGCCAGCGAACTCGGCGGCGAGATCGACATGCTGATTGCCGGCCATAACGCGGCAGACGCCGCCGCGCAAGCCGCCAAAATCAGTGGTGTTAAGCGCATACTGCATTGCGACGCTCCTCTTTACGAACGCGGGCTTGCCGAAAATCTGGCGCAGCTTGTGGCATCCCTCTCTGCGGATTATTCGCACATTCTCGCGCCGGCGTCTTTTTTCGGAAAAAATGTGACCCCGCGCATTGCCGCGCTGCTCGACCGCCAGCAAATTTCCGACATTACCGCCATCCATGACGCCAAAAGCTTTACCCGCCCGATTTATGCCGGCAATGCGTTCGAAACAGTCGAAATTTCGGAAACACCGGTGATCCTGACCGTGCGGCCGACCGCCTTTGATGCTACGCCCGAACAGGCCGAAAGCGCTGCTATTACAGCGCTGCCCCCGGCGGAAGACACTGATCTGTCCGCTTTTGTCTCCCGCGCCTTGACCAAAAGCGACAGGCCCGATCTGGCCAATGCCGCCATCGTCATTTCCGGGGGGCGGGGGCTGGGAAGCGGTGAGAATTTCAAGGATCTTCTGGAACCGCTGGCCGATTCGCTGGGGGCGGCGATCGGCGCATCCCGTGCCGCGGTTGACGCCGGATACGTCCCCAATGACTATCAGGTCGGCCAGACCGGAAAAATTGTCGCGCCGAATTTGTATATCGCGGTCGGGATTTCCGGCGCTGTCCAGCATCTGGCCGGTATGAAGGATTCAAAAATCATCGTGGCCATCAACAAGGATGAAGACGCGCCTATCTTTCAGATCGCCGATTACGGTCTGGTGGGGGACTTGTTCCAGCTTTTGCCCGAATTGCGCGCCGCCCTCGATAACAGCGCCTGAACAACAACGATGCCTGTTTTTGCGCTTGACCCTGCGGGGCAAATGCTTAGGATGCATGGTGATATGAAAAGACAGAAGACAGACCCTAACCCAGCGGATGCCGTGAAGCGTCTGACACATTATTGAGCGCTGAATTCAGATGGGCATTTCCCAGATTAACCTAGACAATGTTGAGATTCGGCTCGCACAGGACGAGACTGACATCAAAGCCGCACAACGACTTCGTTATCGGGTCTTCTATGAAGAATATGACGCGATCCCCGACGCGGAAATGACCCGCCAGCGGCGCGATATCGACCAGTTTGATGCTGTCGCCGACCATTTGATTGTCATTGACAATAATATAGCCGACCCCGAAGATAGGATCGTGGGGACTTACAGGCTTCTCCGCCATGAAACCGCCCGCCGTCACGGACGTTTTTACACCAGCGATGAATATAATATCGACGCCTTACTCGATAATGGCGAGAACCTGCTGGAGCTTGGCCGTTCCTGTGTCCTGGCCGATTATAGAACCCGTCCGGTTCTGCAGCTTTTATGGGACGGAATTGTCAACTTCATGACCACCCATGAAATTGAAACCTTATTTGGCTGTGCCAGCTTTCACACAACAGACGTGTCCGCCATATCGCACCAGCTTGCCTACCTGTACCACCACCATCTTGCCAAGCCGTCTCACCGCGTCAAAGCACTTGAATCGCGATATGTCGATATGAACATGCACCGGCAGGAAGAACTTAATCCGAAAATACACTTCATGGCTCTGCCGCCACTGATCAAGGGATATTTAAGGGTCGGGTGCAGTGTCGGGGACGGCGCGGTGATTGATGAGCAATTCGGCACGACGGATGTCTGTATTATCCTGCCTTTGAAAGAAGCGTCCCAACGCTATAAAAATCATTATGACCGCAAAATGCGCCTGTCTTCCGAAGCTGCCGCCCGTCAGGCAAAGGATCCTGTCGGCTGATGGTTCGCCTGCGCTCTGCGTCCCGCCTTTTTCTGTTTGTCTTTTGGACGATCTTGCTGGTGCCGCCCCAGCTTGTTTTGCTTCTTGGCCCCAAAGGACAGCTCAGGCTTTACCTCCCCGCCCTTTGGCACCGCATGATTTGCCGGGCATTCGGGATTAAAATCGAAATTTCCGGCACGCCATTGAAAGACTCTCCGGCCTTGCTGGTCGGGAATCATCTGTCTTATCTGGATATACCGGTTCTGTCTGCCGTGACCCCGTTGGCGTTCGTCGCAAAACGGGATGTCGCCTCCTGGCCGGTTTTCGGATTTTTTGCCGTCTTACAGCAAACCGTTTTCGTCAGCCGCACCCGCGCCACGATTCGCCATGAAAAAAACGCGATTGCCACCGCGCTTGAAACCGGAAGCAAGCTGGTGATCTTCCCCGAAGGAACATCCACTGACGGCCAAACCGTTATCCCTTTCAAGCCCGGCCTGTTTGAAATATTTTATAATGGCGCGCTATCCACTGATATCCCTATACAACCCTTCACCATAGAATTTGTGAACATTGAGGGTGCCGATGGCCAAAATGTGCACCAGCGCGATCTGTACGCATGGTATGGCGAAATGACCTTGCCGCCGCATCTTGCCACCTTTTCAAAACTCCGGCAAACGACGATTCGGGTTCATTTTCATCCACCTTGCGCTGCCAAAGACTTTCCGGGGCGTAAAGAGCTTGCGTCACATTGTTTTGAACAAGTAATCACGCCACTTGCAAAAAACGCACAACAATCCGGCATTGCCGAGCGCACCCATCTTGTTTAGGATCGCACAAACCGAAAAGGAGTTCTCTTGATGAAAATAACAAATGACGAAATTACCAAAATCCAGTCTTATATGCAGGAAAAGTTCGGCAATAAAACGCTCGCCTTGCGTCCGCGCGCGCAGACAGACGATTCGGTCGAAGTTCTGCTGAATGGCGAATTTATCGGCGTTATCTTCAAGGATGACGAAGACCCGAACGATATTTCCTATGACTTTAACATGGCAATTCTGGCAATGGATCTGGCATAGGTCGCCGCAAACTGTTATAATTGCGGGATATTGTTTTCTGCCTTTTTAATTACGGGTCAGCGCATGAAACGCGAAACAAAGCACAAAAATCCGGGCAATGTCCGTATGATATTTTGCAGTTTTCTTGCGGCGCTAATTCTGGGAATCGCTATATCTTCCGCGCACGCCGACACCGCGCCGTTCATTTTGGCACAGGAACAAACCAGTCAGGAAAACAGGGGGTTTTTCGGGCGCATTTTCAACCGTCCGGATCATAGCAATGAAAATGAGCGGCGGTTGTTTATCCCGCCACCGCGTACATCGCCCGGCGCACAGGCGCCTTTGGATATGTCGCGGACAACCCGGCAGCCTGACCGCTCGCGCGGACTGACCGCCGACCAACAAGCTGCCTTGATATCACAGCAAGCGGCAGAATACGCAGAAGCGCATTATGAGCGACATGTTCGCCCGCGCGTTGAAGCCCTTATGGCACAATCTGCCGAGATGCGTCGTCAGGATGAGCTTGCTTTCGAGCGCGAACAACAAGCTGCAGTGGCGGGAGGATCGCCGTCCGGCGCCTCAGATTCCCCGCCTGCACAAACCCAGATATTCCGCGGATATGGCCGATCTTCGCAACAAAGCTCAGGATCCGGCACGACCCCCAGACGGATTTTTAATATCCCCGATTAGGGGAAATCAGCCTGAACAAACATGACAGAAACATTTTTTTAGGTTAGAATACTTAGGATAAGCAGAATTATAACAATGGCGCTGGTGATGAGAAACAAAATCAAAGCAATCTTGCCTGTATCCTCTGGGATTCATCGTGTTTTATGCTTGGGCATGACTGCCGCCACCCTGTTTTTGTTCAGTGCCGGGGCAATGGCGCAGACAACACCGTGTGATCCGGAATATATGGATGCGCTCAAAGCACGTGCATGGATGGAAGCGCAACGCGAAATCTCCCAGAACCAGCAGCTTATCTTTAAGCCGGACAGCGTTCTGGAATATTCATGTTTTGGGGCATTTCTAAACCGGGCCGCATCCGGATCGGGCATGACCAACAATCGCTTGTTCAGTGCTGTGGGTGTGCCCGGAGTCACCCTGCCGGGAGGGTTCGGAACCAACGCCACAGCCGGCGCCTTGAATGCGATGGTTGGCGCTCCAATGGCCAGCTATCTCGGCTCCAACTTTCCCGACAGTTTTCTTGATGGACGCATTGCTACAAACTATACGCCCGGCGCTGTCTCCCCTTCAGCGAGCTATAACTGCACGATGATGCAACAAGTCTGGCAACAAGCACGCTGCATGAACTTCATGAATCGCGCAAACACGGACGGGTTCTTCGACTTTAACTGGTATGCCGGCAATGACCCGCGCAGCCAGCGCCCCCCTAGTTTTCAATGTACCGGTGCAAGCCCCACCATTGACGGCCTTGCCAACACAACCGGCGGTGCGGGTGCCTTTAACCGCGCTATGGCGGTTGCCTTTAATGACCGTCAGGAATTTTTTATCATGCCGGATGAAAACGAGCCTGTCCTTGACGGTACGCGCTATGCCCAGGACGATATCGTATCGCATCTTGAGCGCATCTTGCCGGGCGCCTGTAACAACAGCTTCCGTGTCCCGACAGGTGTTCGTGTACAGCGGCCTGACATGAGCCCGGCAACCTATAACGAATTTATCTGTACCCAGCCGGGCTGTAGCTATGTTCCGACCGGCATGGATGCCGGAACCTGCGAACCTCCGTAAGCTAACAGCACAAAGTGCTAAGGACGACTTTCGCCCAAAAAACGGGATATCTCTTTTTGCAGAGACGCATTACCGGGATTCATCTCCAGAAACTTCAGGATCGTCCCCATATTTTTATTACGATCTATCGGGATATAATCTTGTCTGGCGATGTTTTCTGTCCGGGATGGAGAGGGCTTTGGCGATTCGTGCTTCTGACTATTCTCAGCCGCAACCGCTATGGACTGTCTGGCTTTCCGCAATAAGTCCGGGTCGATCCGGCGACGCGTTTGCGCCACCATATCAAGCGCTTCACTTATCAAGCGCCGCCTTTTCGGCGTAACCATGTAACTCCTGCGGGTCATTGCAAATAATCTCCTGCCCTTGATTTGCTTTGCAAAATGCCTGCAAAGCCTTATATCTTTTACCTTACGCAATGAACCCTAAGATAAGGTTAGCAGGAAAAAATGCTGGGGCTTTACCGTTTTGTCACAAGATGCGGCGCTTTGCCGATGCGCGGGCTTTTACGCTACCGCACCATCAGGGGCAAAGAAGCGCCGGATCGCCTTGGCGAACGGATGGGGCGGCCAGCCCTGCCCCGCCCCGATAGTGACGCTCTTATCTGGCTGCATGCCGCCAGTGTCGGCGAAGCGCAAAGCGCCCTGATCATTATAGAGCGGCTTTTATCCCAAAACCCGTATCTTCATATTCTGGTCACCACAGGCACGCAAAGCTCGGCAGATATTATGGCGAACCGCCTGCCGTCGCGCGCCTTTCATCAATTTATCCCGCTCGACCACCCGACATGGATCAATCACTTTCTCGATTACTGGCGTCCCTGTGCGGTGCTATGGATGGAATCCGAACTTTGGCCGAATATGCTCGGCACCGTCCGGCACCGTCAAATCCCGGCTTTTTTGTTGAATGCCCGGCTTTCCGAACGTTCTTTCCGGCGCTGGAAGTGCCTGCCGGCGAACGAAATGAAAGATTTTTTGTCGGTTTTTCATGCGATCCTGACGCAATCCCCGGATGAAACCGGCCGGTTCAAAGCTCTGGGTGCCGATCAGGCGACAACAACCGGCAATCTGAAATATGATGCCGATCCCCTGCCCGTTTCCGCGCCTACGCTGGAAACGCTCCAAAACGCTTTGGCCGGTCGCCCTTTATGGCTTTATGCCAGCACCCATGACGGTGAAGAAGACCTTGCCTGCCGCCTTCATCAATCGCTCAGAAAAACATTTCCGGGGCTTTTGACGATCATCGTCCCGCGCCACCCCGAACGCCGTGGTGATATTAGCGCGACATGCGAAAAATACGATCTCAAAGTTACTTTACGCGGCACGCATAAAACCTTGCCGCAGGCCGGAGATGATATTTATCTGGCTGATACGCTGGGCGAGCTGGGGCTTTTTTATGCGCTGGCGCCTGTATGCTGTATTGGCCGTTCATTCAGCAATGATGGCGGCGGCGGACACAACCCGATCGAAGCCGCCAGACATGACTGCGCGATCTTGTACGGCCCACACATCCGCAATCTGGCCGACATCTACAGCCATTTTGAACAGGCCGATGCCGCCATCCGTCTGGCGGACGAAGATGATTTTAAAAAGACGCTATCCGCGCTTTTGAACGACCCTGAAAAACAGCGCTCGCTGCGCACCAAAGCCGCAGCACTGGTTAAGGAGCAGGCGCAGGCCTTAACCCATATTGAAAACGCACTAGCGCCTTTTTTGCCAAAACAAGAACAGGACAAGCACAGCACATGCGCCTGAACACGCCGTCATTCTGGTACAAACGCCACAGCATCCCCGCCGACCTTTTGATGCCGGCGGCATGGCTTTATGGCCTTGCCGCCGCCAAACTATCCGGCCTGGCCAAACCGTACCGCAGTACTATCCCGGTGATTTGCTGCGGCAATATCGTTGCGGGCGGCAGCGGCAAAACACCGGCTGCCATCGCGCTGATGGCGCTGGTCAAATCACAAGAAGCAGCCAAAAACCCTTGTTTCCTGACCCGTGGCTATGGCGGGCGGGCAAAAGAAACGCCTTTATATGTCGAAGACCATCACACCGCCAAAGATGTCGGCGATGAAGCCATGCTATTACGCCGCCATGCGCCGGTGATTATTTCCCCGGATCGTGGAAAAGGCGCGAAACTTGCCGAAGAACGCGGTTTTGACCTGATTATCATGGATGACGGGCTGCAAAACGGGACGTTACAGCGGGATGTGTCTTTTTTGGTGATTGACGGCGCCACCGGATTTGGGAATGGCCGCCTTCTGCCCGCCGGGCCTTTGCGCGAACCCCCGGAAACAGGCATCAAAAAAATTCAGGCTTGCCTTATTATCGGCGATGATCAGGCCGGAGTCAGGCAAAAAATCCCCGGCGATATCCCTGTCTTTCACGCGGCCATCACGCGTGAGCCTCTTTGGATCGCCGACACAAAGTCGCGCTATATCGCTTTTTGCGGCCTTGGGCGTCCCGAAAAATTCAAAAAAACCCTCGACCAGCAACATATTAAAACCATAGAATTCATTTCCTATCCTGATCATTACGGGTTTTCAGCATCCGACCTTGATACTCTGGCGGCCAAAGCGCGCCATAAAAAAGCGCGCTTGATCACCACAGAAAAAGACGCTGTCCGCATCCCCGAACAATTTGTAAAAGAGAATCCCGTTGATATATTACCCGTTATAATGGTCTGGCAGGATCCGCAAAAGATCGCCGCCTTTTTGAAGAAAATCGTCAAAGATACCCGCCGTCATAAAAACGCGCAGGAATAAAACAAAACCATGAAACAGTTTCTTTATTTTGCCGAAGCTGCGGCGCTGGCGTTTTTATCGCTCCTGTTCAAGGTCATGCCGCCGCGCATGGCGTCAAATGCCGGAGGCTGGCTGGGGCGCAGGGTCGGATCTTCCTTCGCCGGCAAGGCATCCGGCCGCGCCCACCATAATTTAAAAACCATTATGCCCGATTTAAATGACAACGACATCGAGGCAATCATCACCGACATGTGGGATAATCTGGGGCGGGTAATCGCCGAATATCCGCATCTGGAAAAAATTGCGGCTCAGTATGTCGAAATTGAAAATGAACACTATTTCGACAAAGATAATCCGATGATCCTGATCGCGGCACATCTTGGTAACTGGGAAATTCCGGCGGCATTTATGCTGCAGCGCTTTAACAAAAAGCTGAACCTGACATACCGCCCGCCCAACAACCCCTGGGTTCATAAGCTTTTGATGTATTTCCGCACAATGGGCGGCCAGATCAAAGCCTATACAAAATCGCGGCAAGGCGCGCACAAAGTCATGAAAGCCCTGCGTGATGAAACATCTGTCGGGATTTTGATCGACCAGAAATATAATGAAGGCGTCAATATTCCGTTCATGGGGCATGATGCCATGACCAACCCGTTTTTTGTCCAGCTTGCTCATAAATACGGTTATCCGGTGATCCCCGCCCAAATCGAACGCCTGCATGACTGTCATTTTCGCATTACCTTGCACCCGCCGGTTAAAATTCTGGATGAAAACGGACAAAAGCGCCCGCTTGAAAATGTCATCGGCGACGTTCATAGTCTGATGGAGCAATGGATTCGCGCCCGCCCCGCACAATGGCTGTGGATTCATCGCCGCTGGCGTTTCACCGACAAATAAAGACAGCCATTTAATAGAGCCTGACCCAAAGGGAGTATCATCATGCAGGATAATGAATTTGACTTTTTTGTGATCGGCGCCGGATCCGGCGGAGTCAGAGCCGCCCGTATTGCCGCGGCACACGGTGCCAAAGTCGGCATCGCCGAAGGGCGTGATCTGGGCGGCACCTGTGTCAATCGGGGCTGCGTCCCTAAAAAGCTGATGGTCTATGCCGCCAAATTCAACAAGGAATTCAACGACTCTGCTGGCTATGGCTGGTGGTTTTTCGGTCTGCGCCATTTTAACTGGCAAACGCTGCTGCGTAACAAGGATAATGAGATCAAAAGGCTGAATGATATCTACCGCACGATCCTGACCGATGCGGGTGTCAGCCTGTTTAACGGCTATGCCCGCTTTATCGATCCGCACACGGTCGAGATTGACGGACAGCAAGTCAAAGCCCGCAAATTTCTGATCGCGACCGGCGGCGTTCCGAAATTACCGGACATCAAAGGTGCCGAACATCTGGTCACGTCGGATGATATCTTTCATCTGGATAAAATGCCCGGCCATATCGTGATTATGGGCGGCGGCTATATTGCGCTGGAATTTGCCTCGATTTTCAAAGGGCTGGGGAGCGACGTCACCATCATACACCGCAACACTACGCTGCTGCGCGGCTTTGACCACGATATACGCAAGACGCTGGAGCAGGAAATGCAAAAGAAGGATATCCGGCTGTTGCTCGATTGCGCCCCTCTTCACATCAGGAAGGAAAAAGGAAAAACCCTGATCCAGACTGATCACGGAGAGATTATCCGGTGTGATCTGGCGCTAGCCGCCACCGGGCGCGCGCCCAATACGGCCTCTTTGGGGCTTGATCTGGCCGGGGTACAACCATCGGCAAACGGCGCCATACCGACCAACCGCGATAATCAAACCAACATCCCCCATATTTACGCGCTGGGGGATATCGCCAATCATCATAACCTGACCCCGGTTGCCATCGAAGAAGGACACGCGCTGGTTGATCGCCTCTATGGCAACCAACCCGACCGTTATATCAGCTATGACAACATTCCCACCGCGGTTTTCACCGATCCGCCGATCGGCACGGTCGGCATAACCGAAGATCAGGCCAAGGCCGACAAAATAGATTATATTTTGTATAAAACCTCGTTCAGACCCATGAAATATACGCTCAGCGGGCGCGATGAAAAAACCTTTATGAAGTTGATCGTGGCACGCGACAGCCACAAAGTGCTGGGGGTTCACATGCTGGGCGAAGACGCGCCGGAAATTATCCAGATGGCCGCAATCGCGGTAAAAATGGGAGCCACCAAGCAAGATTTTGACGCGACAATCGGCGTTCACCCGACCGCCGCCGAGGAGTTCGTTACCATGCGCACCCCTAGCCAGCCTTAGGGTCAAAACTCACAGCTTTCATGCCCGCTTTATGCGCGGGCATGCGGAAAAACGGCAACAACAAGCGTGGATCCCCGCGCGGGGGCGGGGGTGACAAAAAGATAAAGAGACAAGAATAATAAAAAAAGGAAAACGCTAGAGCAAATCGCTTTTAATCGTGATCAGGCGCGAGAAGCGAAATGTACAAACCCGTACATGAGCGACGAAGCAACACAGTCACGATTGAAAGAGAAAAGCTCTAGGATCAGGCGAAGGT
>SKGD01000025.1 GCA_007117665.1 Alphaproteobacteria bacterium | reverse complement strand
CAAAGACTGGCGGCGCGTAGCAACACGATACGATAAACTCGCCAGAAACTTCTTCGCTGCCATCTGCCTCGCTTCACTCTTATGCTTCTGGATTTAAGCTGTGAGTCTGGACCCTAGATGCGCCTACAAAAGCGCCAAATAATGTTCCTAAAAAACCCCAAGTAGCAGGTTCCATGTCTTCCCCTTTAATCTTACCAAAGATGATGAGTCTGTTCTGAAGCGATCATAAAAACTCAAATTAACCGCAAGGCTTTATACAGGTTTGATTTACCGCTTCTCTATGTCTCGGTAAGGATAATAGCCGGAATATTTATCCGCAACCCCAAAAAGGACAAGGGTGTGCCTGACATTTCATTTCCGTATTATTTTTCTCGCTTTTATCGGGTGTCTGGGTTACACAGGATATAAATAATTATAGAAAACAAAAGCAGGGATGGTTTTATGATGAATCATCGTGTCGGAAAACATCTTCTTGGGTCTGTTGCTGCCGGTGCTTTGGTGTCGGGGCTGGCATGTGGCAACGTCTATGCGACTGAGTTCTCTTCAGCAGCAGGAGGCGCTCAGCTTTCTGATCTGAGCATTTCCGGGGAATTGAGAACACAGTTTGAACAAGTTCGTAACGCGGATTCTCGTTACTCTTATGCGCCTGAGTCCCGATTATATTTCGATATTTCTCACAAATCCCTGCCGGTTTTGCTCGAACTTGTTTTTGATGCGGGGCAGAAAGATTTTTTACAAAGCGATTCCTCCCGATCAGGATTGCAGCGGGCAGCATTGCGTTTTGACTCCGAAAATAGCCTGCACCGCCTGACGCTGGGTTATCTGGGTGATGTGCGGTTATTTTCAGGGTCTTTCGCGGAAAGCCATTTAAGGCCGGTGACAATTAACGAGACTTTCCGCAATGAAAGAATACGCAATTTTGTAGGCGCGGAATTGCGTACAGGCGTGCAGATTTCAGACAAATGGCGATGGACTGTGCGCGGTACCGCCGGGCGAACCTATCCCGACCATACGGTTGACCTGACATATTTAACCGCATTTGATTATTTAAGAGAGAATAACGTCAACTATGCGCCCTATGTTAAACAGCAGCTACAGCAATATACTGTGGAATTACTTGACCGGGCGCAGGAAGAAACGGATCGTCTTTTTGATGATATCGCGCGACAGGAGGCCACAGGCCTTTCCGTATCAGCACAACAAACGATAATTGATGTGGCGGATGTATTACGCGCTACAGGTGCAGAAGGTGACACGTTTTCAGATAGTCTTTCTGCGCATTTGTCGGGGATCTCGACAGGCACGGCCAGCGCAGACGAAATAAAAGCAGCCCATGAAACCATTGATCAAATGCTGCTTCAGTCACGCCACGATGCTTTGGCAACAATTGCACAGACGCCGGATTCACAGATCAGAGAGACGGTTGAAACCATTGTTGATATGGCCGCGCCGTATGTGAAGAAAGCACACCAGCCCATATCGGGAAAGGAAATGGCAGCGTTTGTATTGGGCGCTGTAACAGAAAGCGGCGGAATGGTCGATGAGGCATTGGTTGCAAATCTGACGGCTTTTTTGCGCCATAATCAGGGTAATACGAACAGGCCATCTTATTTGATACAGACGCAAATCGAAAGAATAACCGATACCGGTCATTTTTATGCCGGCATTCATGGCGGGCGTATTGCCGCCGGGGACTGGGTCGGGGGGCGGGACGAATATTACGCATCCGTGTATGGCGGGGTGTCTAAATTATTCGGCGAACAAAACCGCTTTCGCTATGATATGGCGGTCGATATAGCGGGCTTTAAAAATTACCTGCATTTGCCGGACGTTCATTACGGTCTGGCGTCAGTTTACAACCAGATCAGCCTGACGCCGCGATCCATGCCGCGCACGACGCTGCATTACGGGGTCGGGGCTTCTTATGATTTTTATTATGGCGGTGCGCTGCATCAGGAAGCCGGTGTTACGCACCGGTTTGCCGACCGCCCGCATTACAGGGCTGCGGTTCACATGGCGGTCGGTCAGGTCGATAATTTCGATGATTTGTCAGGCGTAACGGGGCGCTACCATGAATATAATAATGTTAGCTTCCATAAAGGGCGCAGCACGGCCTTTCAGGTTGGGCTGAATATCCGGTTTTAGAGCGTTCCTCTGGAGATGAGCGTTAAGCCCGGCCTGTAAAGTTTTTAGGCAGGTCTTTCCAGACATCAATATAATCTTTCTGGAACGCCTTGTTGTCCATGGCGAACTTTGTCGTGCGCATGATGTAACGGCTTTCAAACATAAAGGCGAGTGTGCCATCGATATAGTGCGGTTTGAGATCGGCCGTGCTGGCTTTTTCAAACGTGCCGGCATCGGGGCCGTGGCCGGACATGCAATTATGCAGCGAACATCCTCCCGGTGCAAAACCGCCGCTTTCCTTGCCGTCATAAACGCCTTTGATCAACCCCATAAATTCGCTCATCAGGTTGCGGTGAAAATAGGGGGGACGAAAAGTGTCTTCGGCGACCATCCAGCGCGGCGGAAAGACGACAAAATCGATATTGGCCGTGCCTGCGGGCTGGCTGGGGGATGTCAAAACCGTGAAAATCGATGGGTCAGGATGATCAAAACTGACTGTGTTGATCGTGTTGAAATGCTCCAGATTATATTTATAAGGCGCATAGTTGCCATGCCACGCGACAACATCCAGCGGCGCGTGGTTCAGCTCTGCTTCCCACAACGTCCCGGCAAACTTGGCAACCAGCGTATAAGCGCCTTCCTTGTCTTCATAAGCCGCCACAGGGGTCTGGAAATCGCGCGGGTTGGCAAGGCCGTTGGCGCCGATCGGGCCAAGATCGGGCAGGACAAAAGGTGCGCCGTAATTTTCACAGACATAGCCACGTGATGCGCCTTCCGGGAAGTCGATCGCAAATTTCACCCCGCGCGGAATGACGATAATCTCCCCCGGAACAGCCTCGATAACGCCCATTTCCGTTCGTGCGATCAGGGTTCCTTGTTGAGGGACGAACAGCATTTCCCCGTCGGCATTGTAAAAATAGCGCCCGGTTTCGGCCATTGAAATCGTGGCGGTGTAAACATGGACGCCCAGCCCTGACCAGCTATGCGTGTCGCCGTTTCCGGCAATCGTTACCAGCCCGTCGATAAAATCCGTTCCGGTGGCGGGAATGGGTAAAGGGTCCCACCGCATTTGATTGGGGGATGCCGGTAAATCGTCAAAAGGCGTGCTTTTCAAGGCTTTGTGCGCCATAGGCCGGAAGGGGCGCTGTTTGACGGAAGGGTGAATCCGGTAAAGCCAGCTACGTTTATTCTCTCCGCGCGGCGCGCAAAAAGGGCTGCCGGTCAGTTGCTCGGCATAAAGGCCGTATTTGACCGTCTGGGGGGAGTTTTTTCCGACAGGCAATGCGCCCTCCAGCGCTTCACTGGCAAACT
>SKGD01000013.1 GCA_007117665.1 Alphaproteobacteria bacterium | reverse complement strand
CAGCAACGCCCATACTTTGTCTGAAATGTCGTGTCGTCTGTGGGATGGTTTCATATCAGCCTCCTTGCTTGCTGACATGATTCTCTCACATTTCGATTCTCGTGACTACACTATCTAATGCCTTGAGTCAAAATAAACAGCTTCATCAGCATTTGATTGACGCGTTTACCTATTCAAATCTTCCTTGGAGCGGGACTGTTCGAATAAGTTTGTCAGTGTCATTTGGAATTCGGCAATATCTATCCCATCTGTTGCCGAAATTAATTTATAGAAATCTTCCAAAGTCTTCGTATTGAAAATGTTCTCACGCTCCTTTGCAAACGTATGCTCTTGAGAAACTTATAGATGCCTGCTTTAAAGAAAACAACCGCTACCAGTGATGATAGCGGTTGCCTGTGTCTTTAGCGGCAAGTGTGGTCAGAATATGGAACTCTGCAACCTATCACTATACCCCCGGATTTTTCGATCCGGCTTTTTTGTATGGTTTGTATGGGGCGTTTTGTTTTTAGAGTCAGACCTCTCGCGCAGGAGGGGATGGCGGCAACGGGCATAGATCCCCGCTCTTTAAGCCCGCCTAGCGGCGTGCCGCGGGGATGACAAAAAAACCAACTGTCATGCCCGCCTTGCGCGGGCATCCACCAAAACACAGCCCCCCTCTCGGCACTAAGGGCGCAAAGGCGCGGTGCGGGTTTTCAGCCACGCTTTTTCATCCTTATCCAGATGCGGAGCGATTTTATTATAAATCTCTGCGTGGTATCCATCGAGCCAGTCTATTTCGTGCCGATCGAGCAAATCCATGTCAATCAGCCTGCGATCAAAGGGCGTCAGCGATACTGTGTTGAAACACAAACTCAACCCGCATTCCTTCCCGGCCTGTTGATCCTCGGTTACCAGCACCAGATTTTCCAGCCTGATCCCATATTGCCCGACTTTATAAAATCCCGGCTCGTTGGAAATCAGCATGCCGGGGCGCAGTTCCATCATCGCGGCGCGGGAGATCCCCGCACCGTCCTCATGCACGGACAGATAACTGCCGACGCCATGCCCCGTCCCATGCGCGAAATCACGTTTGCAGCGATTGAGAAAATGCCGGGCAAGATTATCAATGTCGCGCCCTGTCGTGCCCGGCTTGAAGCGCGCCATGGCCACGGCGATATGGCCTTTTAAAACGAGCGTGAAATTTTCGCGCATTTCGGGTGTCGGCGTCCCGACCGCCCATGTCCGGGTATTATCTGTCGTGCCGCCCTGATACTGGCCGCCACTATCGACCAGCAACAGCCCATTCCCCTTGATGCGGGCATTGATCTGCGCTGTCGCGTGATAATGAATATCCGCGCCGTTCGCCGCCCAGCCGACAATCGGCGCAAAGCTTTCATCCCGATAGCCGGGACGATCCCCGCGCAACGATATCAGCTTTGCCACCCCGTCCAGTTCGGTCAGCTTACCTTTGGGCGCTTCCTCGTCGATCCATTTCCAGAACTTCGTCAACGCCACGCCGTCCTGAACATGCACTTGCCGGATGTGATGCTGCTCAACATCATTTTTCAAAGCCTTGCGCAATAAGGCCGGATCGCGCACATCAAGCAATGCCGCACCTGCCTTGTCCAGTGTCATCCTGAACGCATCAGGACACAGGCTGAAATCGGCTGCGATTTTCTTTTTTGTGCCCCCGCCCGTCACTTTTGCCGCCAGAGTCTTCAGCGCACCCGGCATGTCAGCCAGGTCGCGGCATGTCACATCACGCCCGATATGATCCCGTACATCCTGTTCCACTTTATCCACCGGGATAAACCATTCAACCTTGCCCGTGTCATGGATAAAGGCATAAGACAGGGCAAAAGGCGTATGCGGGACATCCGTGCCGCGAATATTCAACAGCCAGGCGATCGAATCCGGCGCGGTCAGGATAAAACTCCGCACGCCTGCCTGTTTCAGATCAGCGGCAATTTGCTCTCTTTTATCCGCGCTGCTTTGTCCGGCTAGCGCATCATCATATATCTCAACCTTGCCGTCTGGATGATCGGGACGGTCATTCCAAACCGCATCAAGCAGGTTTTCATCCACCGGGGTCAGTTTTATCTTATGAGCATCCAGCGCGCGTGACAGGCCGGACGCCGCGCCGATTGTGTGCAACATCGGGTCATAACCGACCTTGGCGCCCCGGCTCAGATGATCGCAAACCCACGATGCGAAGCTTTCGCCTTTTGCAAGTGTTACGGCACTATACAAGCCGCGATCAAGTTGCCTGTCCATCTGGAGCGTATAGCGCTCGTCTGAAAAGACCGCCGCTTTTTTGGGCAAAATAACCGCCACCCCCGCCGAGCCGGTAAAGCCGGTCAGCCACGCCAGACGCGCGGCACGGGCGGGCACATATTCGCCTTGCCATTCATCGGCACGCGGCACAATAAAGCCATCGAGTTTTTGCGCCTTCATTTTTTGACGCAGCGCGGTCAGTTTTTCCTTGCCGCTTTTGATTTTTTTCCCACTCATGATATTTATAATCCTTCCCTTGCCCGGCAAGTCTAAATCACCGGATCGGGAACCGACAATCTTTTTCTGAACCAAAAGGCGTAAAGGAAAGCCATGCATTATATATTACTGGGGATCGGTCTTTTGCTGGGACTATACGGGCTTTACCGCTTTTTCCTTAGCGCCACGCCCAAACAAATCGCCACGCTTTTTGTGGTCGCGCTGTTAACCGCCCTGTGCGCGGCCTTGTTCGTCATGGCAGTAACCGGCCGCCTGCCCGCCGCGCTGGCGCTGGTGGCCGCACTCTGGCCGTTCGTGATGGCTTATTGGCACCGGCGGCACAGACAGCAAAAACAAGAAGCCGGCACGGCACAAGAAACAACAGGCGCAAACGCGCCCATGACGCGGCAGGAAGCGCTGGATATTCTGGGGCTGGGCGAACATGCCGGCGCTGATGAGATTAAAGCTGCCTATAAAAAGCTGATGAAAAAAGTCCACCCGGATCAGGAAGGATCCGCATGGATGGCGCAAAAACTCAATCAGGCAAAAGCATTGCTGCTCCAGCAAAAAGACTAGGATCAGACCTCATTCATTTCGTAAATTCTGCGCAAGAAAGTTTTTAGTGGATATTTGGGAAAAGCGCGAAGAGCATAGCCGTTGCTATGGTCAAGCGCTTTGAGCAAATAGACACAAAAATTTACCGCGCAGAATTTACGAAATGAATGAGGTCTGATCCTAAGGGCGGGCGATGCTTGAAATCTTGTCGTTTCTGTGGCACATATGCCGCATCGGATCAATCACAGTGAATAGTTCGTATGTCTGCACATACCCGATTCAGGCCTGTTAAAAAGGCCGTTTTCCCGGTCGCTGGGCTTGGAACCCGCTTTTTACCAGCCACCAAGGTTATGCCCAAGGAAATGCTGCCTCTGAATGACAGGCCGCTGATCCAGCATGCATGGGAAGAAGCGCGCGAGGCCGGAATCGAAGAGTTTTTATTCGTCACCGGCCGCCAGAAAGAAATGCTGGAAGAGCATTTCGACCACCAGCCGGAATTGATGCGCACTCTGGAAAGCCGGAACAAACAGGACATGCTGGATAAGGTCAGAGGCAGCGAAATGCCGGAAGGCAAACTGTTTCTGACCCGGCAGGCACAGCCCTTGGGGCTGGGTCACGCGATATGGTGCGCACGCAAGCTGGTCGGGGACGAGCCTTTTGCGATTATCCTGCCCGATGATGTCATCCACACGCCGGGCAAGCCGGGATGCCTGTCGCAAATGATTGAAACCTATAATGAGACCGGCGGGAACATGGTCGCCGTCATGGATGTGCCGCGCGCGGACACCGCCAAATACGGCGTTTTGAAAACCGGCATAGATCACGGCCGGACGGTCGAGGTCAAAGGGCTGGTTGAAAAACCGGATCCCGCAGAGGCACCCTCGACTTTATGCGTCATCGGACGCTATATCCTGCAGCCCGAGATATTCAAGCTGCTGGAAGCCTTCGAAAAAGGTACAGGCGGCGAGATCCAGCTAACCGACGCCATGGCGAAACTGATCGGCCACCAGCCGTTTAACGGCCTGCGGTTCGACGGCAAGCGCTATGATTGCGGCAGCCGCACCGGCTTCATCGAAGCCAATCTGGCCTATGGGCTGGCCGATCCTGAAATCGGCACGCAACTCGCCGCCATTTTGGGAAAATTCACAACAGACACCCAACAAAAGGGCTGTAACAATGCCGCATAACCATGCCTGTGCAACGGCGTCTTTCACGCCGGAAGCGCATTCTTTCGATCCTGAAATTCTGCGCGAATATGACATACGCGGACAGGTCGGCGATACTTTATGTGAACAAGATGCCTATAGCCTCGGGCTGGCGTTCGGCACGTATATCGTCCGTCAGGGCGGATCGCGGATTTGTGTTGGTTTTGATGGCCGCCACAGCTCGCCCGCGCTCTCTTCCGCGCTGATCGAAGGGCTGGTCGCGACCGGCATTGCCGTCGAAAATGTCGGTCTTGGCCCCAGCCCGATGCTATATTTCGCGGTGAAAGACCTGATGACCGATGCCGGGATCATGGTCACAGGGTCACATAATCCGTCTTCTTATAACGGCTTTAAAATGATGCTTCAGGGCGGGCCTGTTTTTGGCGGGATGATTCAGGATATCGGGAAGATCGCCGCCGCCGGCGATTTTGAAACCGGCACGGGAAGCGTGCGTGCACTGGATGTCCGCGAAGATTACGTCAACCGGCTTTTGCGCGATTGCAACGCCACCGCGGATAATGTCCGGAAAATCGCATGGGATTGCGGTAACGGCGCCGGCGGTGAGATTGTCCGCATGTTAACGGCGCGCCTGCCGGGAGATCATATTTTGCTGTTTGACGAGATTGACGGCGCGTTCCCCAACCATCATCCCGACCCGACAGTGGATGATAATCTGGCGGCTTTGATTGAAACGGTGCGCCGCGAAAAATGCGATTTTGGCGTGGCGTTTGACGGCGATGCCGACAGAATCGGCGTGGTTGATGAAAATGGCACGATTATTCGTTGCGATATGTTGCTGGCGCTTTACGCCCGTGAAATTCTGGAAGACCGCCCCGGTGCGCCGATTATCGCCGATGTCAAATGCAGCCAGGCTTTATTTGACGAAATTGAACGCATGCACGGCATGGCGGTGATGTGGAAAACCGGCCATTCCCTGATTAAAAATAAAATGGCGGAATTAAAAGCGCCGCTGGCCGGTGAGTTAAGCGGTCATATATTTTTCGCCGATAAATGGTACGGTTTTGATGACGGCATTTATTGCGCGATCCGGCTATTGAACGAAATATGCGAATCGGACGATCCTTTATCGGCGATGACCGCCCATTTCCCCGACATATACAACACCCCCGAAATCCGTATCGAGGTTGATGAGCGCGAAAAATTCGACATTGTCGAAAAAATCACCGAATCGATAAAATCGCTTGAAAGCGATGAGTATAAAGTCGATGATATTGACGGGATCCGGGTAACAGGCCGGTCAGGCTGGTGGCTTGTGCGCGCGTCGAACACGCAAAATGCGCTGGTGATGCGTGCCGAGGCAGACACACCGGAAAATCTGGATCTGATGAAAAATATGTTGCGTAACGAGATAAGAAAACACGGTTATGACATTACTTTCCCGGAATAAAAAAGAAACCCCGCCAAAAACCGCGCAGGCCGAAGGATTATCGCCGGTGGTTCTGGAATTGCTGGCATCACGTATATGTCATGATTTGATCAGCCCTGTCGGTGCGATCCATAACGGGATTGAGTTTTTACAGGAAATGGGCGCGGACAGCGCTGATGACGCAATTGCGCTTTTGGATCACAGCGCCAAAACCGCCGCCGCGCGCTTACAGGCTTTCCGGCTTGTTTACGGGCTGGGCGGGCGCGACCCGCATATCGAACCCAAAGACGTTTACAAGACGTTCGGGGATCTTTTGGCCACGGATGAAAAAGTGACGCAGGACTGGGATCCGCGTTGTGAAACGCTGTTCAGCGAACATGCAAGGCCGGACGGGCTGTGCAAAATGCTGATGGGGGCTTTGATGCTGGCGCAGGAATGCCTGCCCAAAGGCGGAACGGTCACTGTAACCCCCGGCAACCCGCACCAGTGGATTGTCACCGCACATAGCGAATCACCCCTGTTACGCCCGCAAGTCGGTGATGCGCTGGCGCGAACGATCCCGCCCGATGATCTCGATCCGCGTCTGGTTCACCCTTACGCCATTGCGATGCTGGCTGCATTTTATAATTTTAATATCGCGATTGCCGCCGAGGGTGAGCAGTCCGTAACCGTGACATTAACAGCCTTGCCAAAGGCCGATGCGTAAAACCCGCACACACGGAACTATTCCTTAGGATATTTTTCACCTTTGCATGCCAGAATTTGTCTGTACGCATCACCATGAATAAGGAATGCGGCCGATTCGAAGCAAGGAGAGATAAACCGTGAAAACCTGTCTGGTCGTTGATGACAGCCGTGTCGTCAGGAAAGTCACCCGCCGTATTGTTGAAGGGCTGGGCTTTACGTGTGAGGAAGCGCAAAACGGCCAGGATGCCTATGAGCATTGCCAGAGTCATTCCCCTGATGTTGTTCTGCTGGACTGGAACATGCCGGTTATGAGCGGCATCGAATTTCTGGAAAAGCTGCGTATGGAACATGGCACCCGCAGCAAAGTTGTTTTCTGTACGACCGAAAATGATATCGCGCATATCAAGCGCGCCCTCGATGCCGGTGCCGATGAATATATCATGAAGCCTTTTGACAGCGATATCCTGAAGGAAAAATTCACAAAAATCGGCCTGATCATGAATCAGGACTCCAGAGCCTGAGAAAGATAAAAACACCATGAGGATCGCAGATTTTGAAACTGTCCGGGAATTGCTGGTTCGGGAATCGGGTCTATCTCTTGACCCCGCAGAGTCTTTCATGCTGGAGACACGCCTGAAGCCTATTGCCGAAAAATGGGGCTACCCGACTTTGGGGGCGATGAGCATGGCTTTGCGGCTGGTTCCCGACCGCAACATGGTGGCGGATGTTGTCGAAGCCATGACATTTCAGGAAACCTCTTTTTTCCGCGACCAGCATATTTTCGATTTTATCGGTGAAGCTTTGCTTCCGGCCATCACCCGCCATAAAAAAGGCAAAAAGCCGATCAGGATATGGTCAGCCGGATGCAGCACGGGACAAGAGGCTTATTCGGTTGCCCTGACGGCGGCACAGAAAAAAGATGCTTTAAAAGGCCGGATAGTCGAGATTATCGGTACCGATATTTCACGGTCGGCGCTGGATGTCGCCCGGCATGCAACCTACTCGCAATTTGATGCGCAGAACGGCCTGTCGATCCGGATGCAAATGGATTATTTCGACCAGATCGGGGAAAACTGGCGGCTCAAAACGGATATCCGCCAACATGTGTCATTCCACTATCATAATCTGCTGGATCCCGCCGATGGCGGGGGTGTCTTTGACATCATACTGTGCCGTTATGTCCTGTGCAACTTCGACCCCGCCGTCAGGCAGGAAACACTGGATCGCATGGCGGAAAATCTTGCGCCTGAAGGTGTTTTGATATTGGGATCCGATGAACGCGTACAAGATGAAAGCGCGCAAAGCGACAACAAATATTACACGGCCTTGCCGGGGCTTGACGGTGTTTATGTCGCTTCCAGCCACCCTTATGCCGATAAATTATCACCCGCGAAAATTGCACAATCTGCCTGAAAGCTGGTTATTTTACGCATGGACTTTTAAAAGCACTTCGCCTAAAAGAACCGCATGAGCGATTCATGTGACGAAAGCAAGCAACCTCCTGTCAGGAAAATTCTGGTGTCCGTATCCGACAAGGACGGGCTGGATGGGTTTGTCCGTCACCTGACCGGGCAGCACAGCGCCAATATCATCTCCACCGGCGGAACGGCAAATTATATCAGGTCGCTGGACGGAGATATTCCCGTCACCGATGTCTCGGACATCACCGGATTCCCCGAAATTATGGACGGGCGGGTTAAAACCCTGCACCCCAAAATTCACGGCGGCATTCTGGCACGGCGCGACAATGACGCGCACCGCGCCGCCATGGATACCCACCATATTGACGGCATTGACATGGTGGTGGTGAATTTATATCCGTTTGGCCGGACGGTCGCCAGTGGCGCTGACGACGAGACAGCCATTGAAAATATCGATATTGGCGGACCGGCAATGATCCGCGCCGCCGCCAAAAACCACAAATTCGTAACCATTGTGACCGACCCCGCAGACTACCCCCGCATTTGCGCGGATATGGATAAAAATGGCGGCAGGATCAGCCAGACCCTGCGCCGGGAACTGGCCGCCAAGGCTTTCGCGCACACAGCCGCCTATGACGCGATGATCGCAAATTACCTGAGCGGCCAAAACGATCATGACGATTTTGCGCAAAGCTTAAACGTCAGCGGGGCGTTGCAATCCGTATTGCGCTATGGTGAGAACCCCCATCAAAAGGCCGCTTTTTACACAGATGGCACGAATCGCCCCGGCATTGCCACCGCGCAACGTTATCAGGGCAAAGCCTTATCTTATAATAACCTGAATGATACGGACGCGGCTTATGAACTGGTCGCGGAGTTTGATCGCCCTGCCGTTGCGATTATCAAACATGCCAATCCCTGTGGCGTGGCGACCGCCGACACGCTGGCCGAAGCCTATAAGCTGGCTCTGCGCTGCGACCCGGTCAGCGCCTTTGGCGGCATCGTTGCCGTCAACCGGCCACTGGATGCGGAAACCGCCGCTGACATTATCAAGATTTTCACCGAACTGGTTATTGCGCCTTCCATAGAAGAGCCGGCACGGCATATTCTGGCCGAAAAGAAAAATATGCGCGTGTTGGCAGCTGGTTCCGTGCCCGACCCCGCCGGTGGCGGCATGATCGTCAAATCTGTTGCGGGCGGCTTTTTGGTGCAAAATCGCGATCATGGCCGCATCATCCCCGCTGATTTAAAAATCGTGACCAAAAAACAACCGACTGCCGCCGAGATGGCCGATATGTTGTTTGCCTTTCGGGTTGCAAAACACGTGAAATCAAATGCGATCGTTTACGCCAAAGACGGCGCAACAGTCGGGATCGGCGCCGGGCAAATGAGCCGCGTCGATTCAACGCGAATCGCCGCGCATAAAGCATCAGAAGCCGCTGCCGCTTGCGGCTTGAAGGATAGTCTCGCCGCCGGCTCTGTCGTGGCCTCAGATGCCTTTTTCCCTTTTTCTGACGGGCTGATCGCCGCCGCACAGGCCGGCGCCACGGCCATCATCCAGCCCGGCGGATCTATCCGCGATGACGATGTCATCGCCGCCGCCGATGAGCATGGTCTGGCGATGGTTCTGACCGGCATGCGCCATTTCAGGCATTAGAGCTTTTCTCTTTCAATCGTGACAGTCCGTTTCAAAACACTTTTTCCCACGATCTGCCTTGCCCCAAACCGCCATACTCGCCTTGTACGGGCATCTGGGAAAGCGGCGGCAATGTGTGTGGATGCCCGCTCAAGGCGGGCATCCAAGAAAATGGCAGCAATGCGCGTGGGATTCCCACATAAAGCGCGAATGATAGTTTGAGAATAAGGATAATAGTTGGCTAATGATAAGAGAGAACGGCCACTTTAAACCCTTTATAAAATATAAAACTACATTTAAAATCAAATACTTAGTCCAACACAAAAGAGCGTTCACACCCCCCTTTGTAATTTTCATAATTGTGAAATTTAATTATTTGTTAACCAATTTTTACGCAATAAAATTTGCAAATTATGGTCAAATGTTCGTATAATGGGGGCGTAATTCATAAGCCGCCAAGGCATGATGGACTGATAGAAGGAGTGTGAACATGGCTGTATTTCTTGCAATCCCCGCCGCAATCAAGGTTGCCCCGGCTGCTGCTACGGGCTTGAAGGCAGGCACCACCGCGGTCAGCGGCTTTCTTGCACGGCGCGCCGCGGCCAAAGCTGTCACCAACGTCGCCACGCAAACAGCAGCACGCTCAACGGCCAGCGGATTTCTGGGAAAAAGTGCGGGATATCTTTGGAACAGGAAGCTTTCATGGGGTGGCGTGATAACCGTTGGCGCTGTAAGCAAGTTCGGTGTGCCCGCGGCGGCGGCATTAGACAACGCTATGGGTAATCCGGTCGGAAACTGGGCTCTCGATTCCCTAGAGTCTGATGGTTTACGAGGCAAAGTCGCTAATGCCGCACTTCGGATGACGCAAGGTATCCTTGCTGTTTCTGAAACGATAGATAATGAGATAGCCACAGCAGTTGCGAACCCGGTTATCAGGTCACTGGAGAGACGGGGAACTTTGGATCCTGACGACCCAAACTATGAAATGCACAGGAATATGGTATACGCTGGTGCCTTGGCCGTGACAGGCTCTCCAATACGCGCCACTATGAGTCTGAATGAAAATACAAATATCGAGAGATCAGAAATTTTAGGCGCCTATAACAAGGCGATAAGTGAGAATCCGGGAGCCACGCAAGTGGAATTAGCGGAAGCGACTTTTGTCAATCTGCGTCAAGACATAGAATCACGTCAGGCGCAAAATGATGCAGAAAACGAACAATCCGTTTCTCTCACGGACAGTTTCAGCGAGCATAGGCAACAAGCCGAACACACAGCGCAGAAACTGCGCGAAGTGTCACGAATCGACAGCTTGCACGGCGAAGGGCTGAGCGCGGAGTTTAACCGCGTTGTGCAGGAAAATAATCTGGGCATGTTCAGTAATGTCAAAATGTTTTTTGCCACGGTTTTCAGCAAGCTGGGTAATATTGGCGGGCTGGGAGATCACTTCAAACGCGCGGTTGTGATGGATGCCACCATTTCACAATTTGGCGACGAGTTTGATATGGCGGGCGTTGCAAACCGCGTTCGCCCGGATCTGGACAGAACCGCAGATCATCTGGCACCGACGCCGTCCGCCGGGTAACTGGCATGGTGGCCATGGCTATACGCTTAAAAACATGAAGAAAAGATAGACAGGCCATAATGGCCTGTTATCATCTGGCCATGAGCAAAACATCACAAACAAAGTCAGGAAACACGGTCAGGGACGAACTTCTGATCGACATTTATGCAAACCCGGTTGAAAATGCGGTTGCCATCCTGATTGATCGTCCGTTTGCCAGCCCTTTGCAAGAACTTGTCTTTTCCGAACCCTCACAATCCCTGACATTTCGTTTTGAGGATGGAGACAAAGATCTCGGCGCACCGCTAAAAGACGATATTGCTGCTTTTTTCAAAGACAGACAAGACATTCATGTCTTTGTTATGGACATGAACACCAAAGAGCCTCTGGACGGAATGATTGTTCCCTTGCGACAAGAAAAAGACAGCTAAACCAAAAACATTATATATATCAATCACTTTTAAATTTGCATATTACATGGATAATCTGTATAGTTATTCCATGGTCGGTTACAAAATAGAGTGTGTGAATAATCGGCGCGTGTTATTAAAAAAAAGAAAAACATCGAAATAACCGCCCTCGCTCGCACTCCTGAAAACCGCCCTTGATTGCCCCGGATATTATGTGCGTTATTCGCTATTAAAGCCGGGGATAAGATAAAAAAGAGCTTTTTATTGAAAATAAACCTTATGTTAAAATAAGTGTAGTTGAATAAGGTTTAGGGAAGGCTTAGAATAAGAGGGAACTGTGGATGTTGCAGGTAATGAAAATGGAACAAAACCCCCCGCCCTCTTATAATGAACGGCAAGTTGAAAATGTCGATTTCAAAATCGAGCTGGTCATCAGCGAGACGGCGGAAGTCTATTTATTTCACAGTGAGCCGTTCCACAAGCCTCTTTCATGGGTCGAGTTTGATCTCGACAGCAAGAATCTGGACTTTATCCTCTTGGGGGGTGACGTCCGGAACTTCGGAGCCAGGGTTCCGGAGCATCTGGCCGGACATATGCAAAATGCATTTCAGGTCACGATGGTGGAGTTGGATGAAACGACGGGAGAGCCGGTCTCCGGGCAGGATTTCCCCCTGATCATCCATCGGAAGTAAACTAGAGGTGTGTTAGAGGAGAAAAACCAAATGGCGATGTATAGCAATACAAATCCTGACTTTTGTGCCCAAGCAAAAGAGGTTTTGAATAATGCAAGACTGAGATTCAGCAACGAACAAACTGCTGAATTGTCTGCCGCGCCGCAAGGCCCTGCGCCGAGCGTGCCGACGAATGGCTAAAAAGGTTATGCCCTTGTATCCAAGACCTGAAAAGATTTTGGGTGCGATGGTTTAGCCTGCAGCCCCAAGGCAGAAACAAAACTCCAATGATAAAGCAGGCGATTCCGCTTTCGGGGTCGCCTGCTTTTTTTTGCGCCTGCTATCCAAAAACCTTGGCGTAGGAGAGACAGGTAAAGCGGAGGTGACAAAAACCCAAATGGTCATGCCCCACCATCCCCAAATGGTCATGCCCGCCCCCGAGCGAGCATCTAGAAAAAGTGGCCGCAACGCGCACGGCCCCCCGCATAAAGCGAGGATAGCGGGGCGTGTAGTGCGGGGATGACTAGGGTCTAAACACACAGATAATTTTATGATTCAATGGATTGGTGATTTACAAAAGGAGCCAAGCCATGCGTCATTTTTATCTCTCAGATAGCCAGTGGGAAGCGATCAGGCCGCATT
>SKGD01000116.1 GCA_007117665.1 Alphaproteobacteria bacterium | reverse complement strand
CGGGGGTGATATTCATACCCGCTATAAAGCGCGTGGTTTCCGGTCGCGCCACACGGAAAAAAGGATGATCGGACGGTGCGCCGGGCGCGCCGATCATGACAGGTGGTGCAAAGAAATCATGTGCCTGAAACGCATTGAAAGCCGGACGGGAGTCTGCTGTCACGCCGGGGGGCGTTGTTTGTGCGTATGTGCCGGGCGACAGGGCTTCCGGCCGGATTGTTGCCATTCTATCTGCTTGTGCTGCGGTTGCCTGTATATTGGCAGAGGGGGCGGAGGTGACGATATTTGAGATGATCGTTTCCGCCCCGCCCGGCATGTGCGTGACCACCCCGCTTATGGCATGTTGTGATGGCGGGGTTTGTAATATTTTTACTGTCGGGGCAGTCGCTTGTCCGGCTTCTATAGTGTGCAGGAAAGGATATGCGGGATTGTCCGGCGTGACGACAGTCACGGGCGGTGTCATTGTTTGTTGCGCGGTTTCCGGTGATGGTGCGGCTGTGGCCATGAGCGTTGAGACGACCGGCGGCGACAGGGAGGAGGACGTGGGCGGAAGAGACAATACCGTCCGCACCATGTCTTGCGCGGGGCGTAGAATTATGGCGGCAGCTTGTTCCGCCGTCAGGGGAATAATCCGCACCGGCGCGGCGTTGGATTGCGTCAAAAGCGCCGCCAGTGAAGGACGCTCAACCGTTTCACGGGGGCGGTCGCTCGCGGGCGGCGGCTTTTCATCAATCTGCCTGCCGGACTCTGCTCCGGTGATCGGGGGATCAGGGCGTGACGGGGTAATATCCACGCGATCCTGCGGGATTCTTTGTGTGGCTGGACGGGGAGGATAGCGGCTGAGGTCAGGCTTTTGAGGAGCAGCAGCGTCCCGGTCGGGGAGAGGGCGTAAAATGACCTGTCTGGGCGGGTCGCCGCGCGGGATTTCAACCTCGACTTTTGTTCCTTGTGCCGGACGCTCGCGCGCTTGAATATGCACGGTCATTTCGCCACGGCGGGTTTTAATGCGGGTCGAACCGTCACGATTATGGTCGACAATTTCGCCTTCCATGCGCTCGCGCGCTTTTTGCACCCGGATCTCACCGCGTATCTCGATGATTTTAGCCTTCATTTCGGCCTGCCCGGGCGGGAAGCCGTTTGTCTGGATGGTGGTGCCGGGGGGCAGCCCCGTAAAACCCGAAGAATTGCTCATAAGATCAATATAAGGGCAAAGCTGCTAAAGAACCATAAAGGCCGTGGGTGATATATTATAGAAACCCGTCTCAGGCCTTTGCCGTTTTGGCCATGGCCTCGCGCAATTCCCGCATGACGACCCGGGCAATATCCTCGACATCCTCGGCGGCGTCGGTATTGGGCGACCGGATCAAAATCGGCGTCTGGTGGCGGATCGAATCCTTAACCCGCGGGTCAAGGCTGATCATGCCGGCCATAGGCGGCTTGAGCCGCAGGAAGTTTTCACAGGCCTTGAGCAGGGTTTTATAGGTTTTTTCGCCTTCCATGGTGCTGGGTGCCATATTGACGACGATGCTGACATTTTTTGACATTCCTGCCGCATTGCCAAGCTTGATAAAGGCGTAGGCATCGGTCAGGGACGTCGGCTCATCAGTGGTCACCAGCAATGTCCGCGCAGCCGAAGCCGACATCATGCGCACGGTCCGATCAACCCCGGCGCCCAGATCGACAACCACGACATCGTATTTTTCGGCGACTTCCAGAAGCTGGTCGCGGAGCAAAGCCAGCCTCTGGCTCGGCAGGGCTGACAGGGAGGCCTGACCTGATCGGCCGGCAATAATGTCAAAGCCGCCTTCTTCGTATCGTTGTATGACTTTGTCCATCCCCAGACGGCCGCGAATCACGTCATTCAGGTCGCGCTTGGGCATCAGCCCCAACTGGACGTCAACATTGGCCAGCCCCAGATCGCCGTCAAACAACAGAACCTTTTTGCCGCTTTTCGCCAAAGCATGCGATAGCGTGATCGAAAACCATGTCTTGCCGACGCCGCCTTTGCCGCTGGCGACCGCAATCAAATTCTTGCCACGCCGGAAGGCGGGGGTTTGCGGGGTGTTGGCCGGGGCTTTATCAGCGGTAACAGACTCGCTCATCGTTTTTTATCCTGCATTTACTTTATGTCTTTTGGGGTTCCGAACGGGGTGTTCCTGTGTCCGGCGGGTGGACTCAGGCATCAGAAGGTTACTCAGTCTTTTGGGGCTGAGGGATATCAGACCGTCAGCCACTTTAGGCGTATTGCCGGCATCAGTAAAGGCCAGACCGCCATAATGTGCGGCGGACAACAACCCGCCCATGCGCCGGGCAATATCCAGACGGCTTGGCATCACGGTGCGGACGCCCAGAGATGCGTAAATGCGGGCGATCTCGCCGGATTCCTCGGCATCCATCCCGGCAGGCATCACCAGCACAGGTTCAATATTTCCGGCGGCGATATAACGGGCGAGTTTTCGCATTTCGTCCGGGTCAAACGGATTAAGGCCGCCTGTATCGACAAAAATTTGATCGGCGCGTCCGGCGCGTTCCAGACATTCTTTTAGTTGCGCCGGGCTGCCGGCTTTCATCAGGTCGGTATGCATCAGCCGGGTAAAGGCATCAAGCTGTTCAATGCCGCCGGCGCGTACCGTATCGGTGGTAATCACCGCCACACGCAGATCGGCCAGCACACCGCGCGCAGCCAGCTTTGCCGTGGCCAACGTTTTCCCAGCACCGGGCGGCCCGACCAGCATATAGGCTTTCTTAACGGCCTCGCGGGGCATCGGATGAAAGGCAAATAAATGTTCCAGCGCGGCGATCAGCGAAATACCGGCATTTTCCAGCCCGATCACGGTGGCACAGGAGATAATCTGGTCGGTGACTTCTTCGGGGACGGCGTGGCGCAGCATCGTATCGGTCAGCGTTTCCAGAACGGCGCTGTCTTCATCGCCTGAATCATCGTCATACAGCCAGTCTTCATCATCGGACAGGGCTGGCTGCTGGTTGCGGCGGGCATATTGGCGCTCGAATTCATCTTCGAAATCATCCTGACGCTCTATGGCTGCGGTCACGCGCACAGCCTTGCCACCCTTCTCTTCGCGGGTAGCGACAATAATGGCGTCTTCTCCTAAAGTTTCACGAACCATTTGCATGGCCTCGGTGGTTGTTTTTGCGTAAAATGACTTTAGCCGCATGGCAGGGACTTTTCGAACCGAATCCAGTTAATAGTGTACATGTTCCAGAATCACTATTCTAGAGGATAAACGTAAACAATCCCTGTGTGAATCCTTCAATTTAAGAAAATTGCCACCGGATCGGTTGGAAACCCGTCCGGGGGGGCTTTTAACTCTCTTTTAAAAGCTTTTGACCTAGGCTCAGGACCTATTAATTTTAAGATTCACGGACAAAGGCAATTATGATTCACTATGGCAGGAGGTGCTGCCATGAATGATTTGTTTTTGCTGTCGAAGGCACAGTTCAACCGAAT
>SKGD01000105.1 GCA_007117665.1 Alphaproteobacteria bacterium | reverse complement strand
TCCGCTTTGCTACCGCCGGAGCGGATATAACCAACAACCCGCTCTCGTAAATCAAGGGAATAAGTCATGCATGATTGTAACATGTAGGATTGTTATTTGGAACTACTATAGCTGGAACAACAGGAATTGAAATATACGAAATCTATAAAGCATAAAATCAAAAGCGACATTCAATATCGAACGTCCTAAATCTTGCTAAAATCTTCGCTGGATAAATGGTGACCGCTCGGGGGTTCGAACCCCGGACCTACTGATTAAAAGTCAGTTGCTCTACCGGCTGAGCTAAGCGGTCGCTCTGAAAAGCCTTCTTTAGAAGGCGTAACTTATGGATTTAACCGGTGAAGGTCAAGTTTTTCTTCTCAGGCGCAAGCGCTTTTTTCCGCATCTTTGCCGAAACGTTCCCGTACATAGGCATCGACAATGTCCTGAAACTCCTCGGCGATTCTTTCTCCGCGCAAGGTATGCGCTTTTTTTCCGTCGATAAAGACCGGTGCAACCGGGTTTTCTCCGGTTCCGGGCAAGCTGATACCGATATCCGCATGTTTGCTTTCGCCGGGGCCGTTGACAATGCACCCCATCACGGCGACATTCATGCGCTCCACGCCGGGATATTGCTGCGCCCAAACCGGCATCCGGGCATCAAGATAAGCCTGTATCGTCCCGGCGAGCTCCTGAAAATAGGTACTGGTCGTGCGGCCGCATCCGGGGCACGCGGTCACTTGCGGCGCAAAGGAGCGAATCCCCATAACCTGCAGGATATGCTGGCAAACCTTGACTTCCAATGTCCGGTCGCCGCCCGGCTCCGGCGTCAGGGAAGCGCGAATAGTGTCACCGATACCTTCCTGCAGCAATATCCCCTCACCGATCGCCGTGGCAACGATCCCTTTCGCTCCCATGCCTGCTTCGGTCAGACCAAGATGCAGCGCATAATTGCTGCGCTTTGCCAGTTCCCGATAGACAGCAACCAGATCCTGTACGCGGCTGACCTTGGCGGAGAGAATAATCTTATCGCGCCCCAGCCCTGCTGACTCGGCTTTTTCAGCGCTAAGCAACGCCGATTGCACCAAAGCCTCGCGCATCACGGCATCCGAAGGTTGTGGCTGTGGCAAGGACGCATTTTCATCCATCAGCCTCGTGGATAAATCCTGATCCAGACTGCCCCAATTCACGCCAATCCGCACCGCTTTGTTATATTTTGCGGCTGTTTCGATCATGATTTCAAATTGCTTGTCACGCTTCGCGCCAAACCCGACATTGCCGGGGTTGATCCGGTATTTATCCAGCGCTTCGGCCAATGCGGGATAATCCGTCAATAATGTGTGGCCGTTATAATGGAAACACCCCGCCAAAGGCACATGCAACCCGTCACGCAGTAACATGTCACGAATATGGGGCACAGCTTTCGCGGCTTCGTCATTATTGACCGTCACCCGCACAATCTCGGAGCCAGCCTGAAACAGCGCTTTGACCTGCCGGTACGTTGCCTGCACATCGGCCGTGTCGGTATTGGTCATGCTTTGCACCACCACCGGCGCGCCGCCGCCAACCACCACATTACCAACCCGCACCGCGCAGCTTGCGTGACGTTTTATATGCGGCAAGGCTACCATTGCTTACCAGCCTTGAATTTTTGTTTCAGCTTCTCATGCACCGCCGGGGTCACGACATCGCTGATATCGCCGCCAAGGCTGGAAATCTCCTTGACGAAGCTGGAAGACACAAACTGCCATTTGTCCGCCGCCATCAGGAAAACCGTTTCAATTTCCGGATCCAGCTTTGCATTCATGCCGGTCATCTGGAATTCGTAATCGAAATCAGACACGGCGCGCAACCCCCGGAAAATACAGGAAGCCCCGACATCACGCGCGAAATGAATCAACAGCTTGTCAAAACAGACAACCTCGATGCTGCATTGTTTCTCGCGCATATTCTCAATATCCGTTCGCACCATCTCCAGACGTTCATCATAGGTGAAAAACGGTTTTTTCCGCGGATTGTCGGCAACCCCGACCACCAGATGATCCACCAGCTTTGACGCGCGGCGGATCAAATGCAAATGCCCCTTGGTCACGGGATCGAACGTGCCGGGATAAAGGCCGATAAGCCGTTTTTTCGTCTGCTCTGTCATGACTGCAGTTTTCATGACTGCAGTTTTAACGACTCAAACCCGCCCGCGCAAGCTTTTCGCCCGTCGCCGGATGAACAAAGCGGTTGATCAGAGATGTATCAGACCAGACCGAAATTATATCAGGATGCTTTTCCGGCATTGCCGCACATGCCGTTGCGCGGTGACCAGTTCCAGTGACGCACTGTATGGGTATCGATATGCATGAAATCACTGCCGCGATAATACCCCACCCCGCCGCGCTGCAGACACCATGCAATATCACGAATTTCGGCTGTCTCTACGCCGGGAATACGAAAATCTATCGCATCGCCGTGCATGTGGCGTGATTTTGGCGCTTGCCCGCCGCCGCCGGCGCGCAACGCCGCATTCGTCATCGGCGAGCGATAACCGGAGATAATATGCGCGCGCATCTCAATATCAGGATGGCGCTTGGCAACAATTTCCAAAACCTCGTGAAGGTAATTCAAGACATCGGGGCTGACATTGGTTGGCTCGCCACGGCGATGATCGCGCAGGATCCAGTTGATCTTTTCCAGCGCCTGCTTGTCATAGCGCCCATTGCGCCAATAAGTGACATCCAGCGTTTCACGGGTGTGGGTATTATAAAAAGCCAGAGAGCGACTTTGCGCCCCGGCACCGCGTTCCACCAGTCCCCCCCAGCCACTTGCCAGCGTCGCGTGAGACAGTGAAAACATAAAAAATCCGGCCAGACAAACCGCCGCGAATCTGCGTTTTTTCGCAATCATGGGCGGGAACTTACACACCCTCCGCCCCGATTGCAAGGTCTTATGGATAATTTATGCACAAGAAACACCGCCGCGGCAGCATGACAGGCTTTTACAGCCAACGCTGTCAGGACTCGGAAACCGCCGGATCTTCACCGTCATGAGGCGTCTCGACGACATCATCGCCCGTAACATCGACCGCAGCATCACCCGCATCACCCGCATCGACAGCATCGACCGCATCATCGCCTTCATCTTCGACCAGCCAGCCGACAGATACGACTTTCTCATCCCCGGCGACCTTGAACAATGTGACGCCCTGGGCGCTGCGGCCTGTGAAACGGATCGTGTCAACCGGCGTGCGGATTAACTGCCCGCCATCGGTCACCAGCATGATCTGGTGGCTGTCCGTGACCGGGAAAGTGGCTACAACCGCACCGCCATTCTTAGCCGTCAGCGCCATATTCGTAACGCCCTGCCCGCCCCGCCCGGTCAGGCGATATTCATGGGTCGATGTACGCTTGCCAAAGCCTTTTTCCGTGACGGTCAGCAAAAACTGCTCTTTTTCCTGCAAATATCTGAAACGCTCCTCAGCCAGATCAATATCCGCGCCGTCAAATTCCGTTCCCTCGTCATCCGCGCCGCGCAATTTGTTGGCAATTTTCAAATAAGCCCCGCGCTCATCGGCATCACATGCGACATGGTTGATGACCGACATGGAAATCACCTCATCGCCTTTGCCCAGCCTGATGCCACGCACACCGGTCGATGTCCGTCCGGCGAACACCCGGATATCGGTCACCGGGAAGCGGATCGCCTTGCCCAGACGGGAGGCCAGCAGGATATCTTCATCCTCGCGGGCAATCTTGACGGAAACCAGCTTTTCGCCCTCATCAAGCTTCATGGCGATCAACCCGTTTGAACGGATGTTCTTGAAATCCAGCAACTTGTTCCGGCGGACGGAGCCATGCGACGTAGCGAATAATATATCCAGCTCGTCCCACAAATCCTCATTTTCCGGCAGGCGCATATAAACCGAGACATATTCGTCCTTTTCCAGCGGCAACAGATTCACCATTGCCTTGCCGCGCGCCTGCGGGCTGCCCAACGGCAACTGCCAGACTTTCATCTTATGGACAATGCCGCGCGATGTGAAAAACAGGATCGGCGTATGGGTACTGGCGATAAACAGGTCAGAGACAAAATCCTCATCTTTGAGCGCCGTTCCCGCGCGTCCTTTGCCGCCCCGCCGCTGCGCCCGATAAGTATCCAGCGGCACACGCTTGACATAGCCGCCATTCGTCACTGTCACGACCATATCTTCGCGCTGGATCAGCGCTTCAATGTCCTGCTCAAACTCACTGGCGACCAGTTCCGTCCGGCGCGGCGTGGAAAATTTTTCCTTCACCTCGACCAGTTCGCCGCGCATAACATCCATCAGCCTTTCGCGGCTGCCCAAAATCTCCAGATATTCAGCAATCCGGTCGGTGATGCCTTTCAGCTCTTCACCGATTTTATCGCGCTCCAGCCCGGTCAGGCGATGGAGACGCAAATCCAGAATAGCCCGCGCCTGTGTCTCGGAAAGCTGGTATTTATTACCGTCAATCAATGGATGTTCGGGGTCGTCAATCAATTCGATCAACGGCACGACATCCTGCGCCGGCCATGGCTCGGCCATTAATTGCTCGCGCGCAGTTTGCGGATCAGGCGCTTTACGGATCAGGGCTATAATCCGGTCGATATTGGCAACTGCCACCGCCAGACCGGCCAAGATATGGGCGCGATCCCGCGCCTTGCCCAGTTCAAAAATGGTACGGCGGGTAATGACTTCCTCACGGAATTTGACAAAAGCGTGAATAAAGTCACGCAGCACCAGCATTTCCGGCTTGCCGTGGTTAAGCGCAACCATATTGGCCGGGAATGTCGTCTGCAACGCCGTGTATTTGAAAAGCTGGTTCAATACCACATCGGCATTCGCGCCTTTTTTAACCTCAACGACAATCCGCACGCCGTCACGATCCGATTCATCGCGAACTTCGGCGATATCCTCGACAATTTTCTCACGGGCAACCTCGCCGATCCGTTCCAGCAAGCGCCCTTTATTGACCTGATAAGGGACTTCCGTCACGACAATAGAATCGCGCCGGTCGCCTTCTTCGATCGATGCGCGGGCGCGCATCATCATCGACCCGTTTCCGGTGTGGTACGCCGACATGATGCCGTTCCGCCCCAAAATCTGGCCGCCGGTCGGAAAGTCCGGACCCGGAATAATGGTCACAAGCTCTTCGGTCGTGATATCGGGATTATCAATATAGGCACAGCAGCCATCAATGACTTCGCCCAGATTATGCGGGGGGATGTTGGTCGCCATGCCGACGGCAATACCGCCCGCCCCGTTCACCAGCAAATTCGGAATCCGCGACGGCAGAACATCCGGCTCCAGCGTTGATTCATCATAGTTCGGATGGAAATCGACCGTTTCCTTGTCGATATCTTCCAAAATCGTTTCCGCAGCCTTCGTCAGGCGCGCTTCGGTATAACGCATGGCCGCAGCCGGATCGCCATCCATCGAGCCAAAGTTACCCTGGCCGTCCACCAGCGGCAAACGCATCGAGAAATCCTGTGCCATCCGCACCAACGCATCATAAATGGCCGAATCGCCATGCGGGTGCAATTTACCCATAACATCACCGACGATGCGTGCTGATTTACGGTGCGGTTTGTCGGACGTAAAGCCGCCATCGCGCATCGTGTATAAAATACGGCGATGCACAGGCTTCAGACCGTCACGAATATCCGGCAGGGCACGGCTGACGATAACGCTCATCGCATAATCGAGATAAGACGCCTTCATTTCCTCTTCAAGGGAAATACCGGGATGATCGCTTTGTGTCGGGGGGGAGTCAGTCATATCGCCCTAACCAGTCCGTTTCATTTAAAAAATTCTTGTTTTACAGAGGCTGACCCTAGCAGATTTTACGCCTCTCAACAAAGCAAAAAGCGCAGGAATAAAGGTTTTTCTCACAATATTCGGCGGGGTTTTGTACCGGCGGGAAAAGGCAGGATCAAGGGGCAGACCGGCCGGCGCGCAGATCCATCATCGCCTGATCGATCAACCGCACAAGTTGCGGCTCTAAAAGAGCCTGATAGACCGGCATTTTCTCGGAAATTGACTGCCCCTCAGGCGAGCCGAAATAGGAGATCATGGCCTGCAATTCCGCGTCGGTGAAGGTTTCCGCCATCACATCGACCGACAATGCGGTCAGGCGTTCGCTGTCAAAGGCGCGCTCCATCCGTTCGACAAACACGCCGCGCTGTGCCTCCGGATAGCGTTGGGAGATATCCCGGATCGCGGCGGTGATGTGGTCATCCAGCGGCCTGATCTCATGTAGTTCCCGCGCCAGTTCGACCCGCGCGGCCAGCGCCGGATCGCCCTCCTGCGCCGATGCCGTCACCGGCGCAAACGCCATCCATAAAGCGACCAGAAAAAATACACGCATCAGCGCCATAAGCCCCACCCGGAATATTAAAACGGAATTTCGTCTTCAAGTTCATCAAGCTGCTGTGCCTGTGCGCTTTGTGCCTGCGGCTGCGCCGCCGGAGCCGCAGCACCATAGGCCGGTGCACCGCCACCCTGAAACGCGCCGCCTTCGCCGCGCGAATCCAGCATCGTCAATTCACCTTTATAGGGGCGCAGGACAACTTCGGTCGAATATTTTTCCTGCCCGTTCTGATCCGTCCATTTGCGGGTTTCAAGCTGGCCTTCAATATAGACTTTCGAGCCTTTACGCAGATATTGTTCAGACAATCCCACCAAAGGCTGGTTGAAAATGACGATGCGGTGCCACTGGGTGCGTTCCTGACGTTCGCCGGTGTTCCGGTCTTTCCAGCGCTCGGATGTTGCGATCGACAAATTACAAACCTTGTCGCCCGACTGCATATTGCGGATTTCCGGATCCGCTCCCAAATTTCCAACCAGAATAACTTTATTGACGCTACCAGACACCTCGGCACCTCTTTCTTTTTGCGAATCTTACGAATAAGCCCTCACTATAAACATCCTGACGGGCAAGAAAAGAGATATTTTTTCCGCCTGTCACTGTCAATCCCTTATAGCCAGCCTTATATAATAGCCAACCTTATATAATTGTGCTACAACACAAAAAAAAAGAACATTTACGGAACAAACGATATGCTAACACAGATTTCCATACGCGGCGCGCGTGAGCATAACCTGAAAGACATTAATCTGGACATACCACGCGACAAGCTGGTCGTGGTGACAGGGTTGTCGGGATCGGGGAAATCGTCGCTGGCGTTCGACACGATCTATGCCGAAGGGCAGCGCCGCTATGTCGAGAGCCTGTCAGCCTATGCGCGGCAGTTTTTGGAGCTGATGCAAAAACCGGATGTGGACAGTATTGAAGGATTGTCCCCGGCCATCTCCATCGAGCAAAAAACCACATCGAAAAATCCGCGCTCTACTGTTGGCACTGTGACCGAGATTTACGATTATATGCGGCTTTTATGGGCGCGGGTCGGTGTGCCTTATTCGCCGGCCACCGGCAAGCCGATCGAAAGCCAGAGCATCAGCCAGATGACCGACCGCATCATGGCCATGGGTGACGATACAAGGCTTTATTTGCTCGCCCCGATCGTGCGCGGCCGCAAGGGCGAGTACCGCAAGGAGTTTAAAGAGTTACAGGCCAAAGGGTTCCAGCGCGTCAAAGTGGACGGGATATTATATGAGATTGACGAAGTACCCGCGCTTGATAAGCAGATTAAGCATGATATCGAAGTTGTGGTTGACCGGTTGGTGATCCGCGATGATATTGCCGTCAGGCTGGCCGATTCGATCGAAACCGCCGTCAGGCTGGCGGACGGGCTGATGATCGCCGAGGATGCCGATACCGGCGACCGTGTTTTATTCAGCGAAAAATTCGCTTGCCCCGTATCGGGCTTTACAATCGCCGAGATCGAGCCAAGGCTGTTTTCCTTTAACAACCCGCATGGCGCCTGCCCGGCCTGCGACGGGCTGGGGGCGAAGCTTTACATGGATCCTGACCTGATCGTCCCGGATGAAAGCAAATCCATCCGCGGTGGGGCGATTGCCGCATGGGGCGGTGCGTTTGCGTCTTATTATCTGGTGGCGATGGAGGCCGTTTCCGCTCATTACGGGTTCGATGTCGATACGCCGTGGGCGGAGATGAGTCAGGAACACCGCGACATTATCCTGTATGGCTCAGGCGATACGTCAATCAGGACAGTCTATAAAAGCAAGACCGACAATGCGTGGAAAAGCAACAAGCCGTTTGAAGGGGTCGTTCCTAACCTGACACGCCGCCTGATGGAAACAGACAGCAACGCCCAGCGTGAAAAACTGACCAAATACCAGTCCAGCGCGCCCTGCGACTCCTGTGACGGGCTGCGCCTGAAACCCGAAGCGCTGGCGGTGCGGATCAACGGGCGGCATATTGCCGATGTCTCGCAATTCAACATCGCCGAAGCCGATGCGTGGTTTTCGTCGTTGAATGACACGCTCAAGCCGCAACAAATTGAAATTGCCGGACGCATTTTAAAGGAAATCAACGAAAGGCTGGCCTTTTTGATGAATGTCGGGCTGGATTACCTGAATTTATCGCGCGCATCCGGCACACTTTCGGGCGGGGAAAGCCAGCGCATCCGGCTTGCCAGCCAGATCGGCTCCGGCCTGACCGGGGTTTTATATGTTCTGGACGAGCCGTCAATCGGGCTGCACCAGCGCGATAATAACCGCCTGCTGGAAACGCTTCGGCGCTTGCGCGACCTTGGCAATACGGTTTTGGTAGTCGAACATGATGAAGACGCCATCCGGCAGGCTGATTACCTGATCGATATGGGTCCCGGCGCGGGCGCGCATGGCGGACAGATCGTCGCCAGCGGCACACCGGCAGAGGTCATACAAAGCGAAGACAGCCTGACCGCGCTTTACCTGTCCGGCAAGCGCGCCATTACCGTTCCCGCCGAACGCCGCAAGGGAAAGAAAAAGCAATTTATCGAAATAACCGGCGCCTGCGGCCATAATCTTAAATCCATCGGCGCGAAAATCCCACTGGGCACGATGACCTGCGTCACCGGCGTATCGGGCAGCGGCAAATCAACCTTCACGCTTGAAACACTGTTTAAGGCAATCAGCCGGAAAATCATGAACAGCAAAACCATGCCCCTGCCCTATGACACGCTCGGCGGGACGGAGTTTATCGACAAAGTCATCGATATCGACCAAAGCCCGATCGGCCGGACGCCACGCTCGAACCCGGCAACCTATACCGGCGCGTTCGGCCCGATCCGTGACTGGTTCGCCGGGCTGCCCGAAGCAAAAGCGCGCGGATACAAAGCCGGGCGGTTTTCTTTCAACGTCAAGGGCGGGCGCTGTGAAACCTGTCAGGGCGACGGCCTTATCAAGATCGAAATGCATTTCCTGCCCGATGTTTATGTGACGTGTGATGCGTGCGAAGGTAAGCGTTATAACCGCGAAACGCTGGATATTAAATTCAAGGATAAAAGCATCGCCGATGTCCTTGATATGACCATTGAGGAAGGCGCGGCATTTTTCAAGGCTGTCCCGTCTATCCGCGATAAGCTGGAAACATTGAAGTCGGTCGGGCTGGGCTATTTGAAGATCGGGCAACAGGCCACGACCTTGTCCGGCGGCGAAGCCCAGCGTGTCAAACTGTCCAAGGAATTATCCAAACGCTCGACCGGCAAGACCCTGTATATTCTTGACGAGCCTACCACCGGGCTGCATTTCGAAGATGTCCGCAATCTTCTGGCTGTCCTGCATCGCCTCGTGGATCAGGGCAATACGGTGATCATCATCGAACATAATCTGGAGGTAATCAAAACCGCCGACTACATTATTGATATCGGTCCCGAAGGCGGTGATAAAGGCGGGCAGATTGTCGCGACAGGCACGCCCGAAGACATCGCCGTCAGCCCGGAAAGCTATACAGGAAGCTATCTTTCGCCGCTCCTGAACATCAACAGCCGCACCACAAAAAAATCAGCCTGAAGACAAAGGTGATATAAAATTTCGACAACCGGCTCTTTTGTCATGCAGGACATTAAGAGCTACAACAGCCTGTTTGCGGATTATCAAGAAGCTGATTAAAGGTGCGCTTTTCCCCATCTCTGGAACATATAAGCGTAGATGTCAGCTAAATCTGCTTCAGAGCCCGGAAACAATAATTGATGAAGCTTAAGAAAAAATGGTGCGGGTGGTCGGACTCGAACCGACACGTCCTTGCGGACACCAGATTTTGAGTCTGGCGCGTCTACCAATTCCACCACACCCGCACAACTAGACTGGATGGGGCGGACTATAACCAAGAGCGCCACAGAGATCAATTCAAAAAAACACAAATCAGGGATGCCGAATGGCCGTGTCCCGAAAAAAACGAGCCGGCCTTGGATAACCGAGGCCGGCGAGTTGAACAGGGAGGTATCTACCTATGATTACAGCCTATCGCGTAATTATTGACAAAATATTAACGCCACACAAAAAATGTTATAATTTTTGGCTATTGATTGCCCTGCCCGTCTTTCACGACTAGACTTGCCCCGATATGAAGCACGCTCCCCTTAAAAATACGCACCCGATGCAAGCCGACTCACAAATCCGCAGCATTGCCGCTGTTCTGGCTGATTTGCGCGATGATTGCCTGCGCCCGACTGCCATAACGGAGCAAAACGCAGACAGAAACACCGCGCCCGCAACCATCACGATCGGCGCGCTGGCCGCCGCCCTGCACGAGCGCGGAACCGGTATGGTGTTGTTACTGTTTGCCCTGCCGATGGCGCTGCCGGTGCCGGTGCCGCCGGGGGTCAATATCGCCCTTGCTTCGCCTTTGATCTTTTTAACCGCGCAACAGGCATTGGGGCGGCAATCCTTATGGCTGCCCCAGAAAATCCTGCGCCGTGAAATACGCTGTGACAAATTATCCGGCCTGATCGACCGGATGATCCCGTTTCTCGATCGCATAAGCTGTTTTATCAAACCGCGCCTTGGGTTCCTGACCCACGGGGCAGCGTCGCGCCTGTTCGGTTTTTGCGGCTTGTTGATGGCATTATCCGTATGCGTGCCGATTCCCCTGACCAACACAATCCCCAGCCTTGGCATTGCGATGATGGCGATCGGCACGATGATGCGTGACGGGCTGGCTGTGCTGGCCGGAGCCGCCATCGGACTGGCATGGATTGCGCTTTTAGGCGGGATGGCGCTTGTCTTCGGGCCGGAAGCATTTACTATCATTAAAGAAACAATCAAGGCGGTGCTTCCATGATATCCCGTATAATCGCTTGCACGACACCATATCTGGCCAATGCGGTCTTTTCGGCGGGGCTTATCTTTCTGGTATCCGTCCTGACGCTGGTGGCGGCGCTGGCGGGGGAATATCTGTTCGGGTTACAGCCATGCGCGCTGTGCATCTATCAGCGCTGGCCGTATGTCCTTACCGCGCTCATCAGCGCCACAGCGCTATTTGTCCTGTACCGCGCCGAATTTGCGAAAATAGCCGCCATCATGGTGGCTTTGTGCGGGATTGTTTTTCTGGTGGGGGCTGGCATTGCGGCCTATCATGTCGGAGTACAGGAACGCTGGTGGGCGTCCGGGGTGGATGGTTGCGCCGTTTCCTTTAACGGCAGATCGATTGACGATCTGATGGCATTGATTGATTCTGCCCCTGCAGCACGCTGTGACGAGGTTAGCTGGCGCGATCCTGTGCTGGGGCTGTCGATGGCGGCGCATAATGTGATCATGTCACTGGCGATGGCGGCTTTCTCGCTGCTTTCCGCGCTGCTGATCGCCCGCAAGGCTAACGGCGTGCTGTAACAACGCCCAATCAATCGACCAGTTCAGTATCCCAATAAAGAAAATCCCCCCAGCTTTCATGCAAGAAATTTGGCGGGAATCTACGGCCATTTTGCTGAAGCGTATGGATCGATGGCTGGGCAGGCGTTCGCAAGGGGAACATACGGCATTCATCCGGCATACGGCTGCCTTTTTGCAGATTACAATCCTGACAGGCCGTTACGATATTATCCCAAGTCGTACGACCGCCTTTTGAGCGCGGAATAACGTGGTCAAAGGTCAGGTCATGCGCCTTGAACCCTTCATGGCAATATTGACAGGTAAATTGATCCCGTAGAAACAGATTAAAGCGGGTAAAAGCTGGCTTGGAAGCCGCCGGCACATACTCCTTAAGCGCCAGAACGCTGGGAAGGCGTATTTCGTGGGTCGGCGAGCGCACAACCCGTTCATATTCCGAAACCACCACGACCGAATCGCGGAAAATCGCGCGGATCGCATCCTGCCACGACCAAAGCGACAGCGGAAAATAACTCAAAGGACGAAAATCGGCGTTCAGAACAAGCGCCGGACATCTTTCCAAAGGCGTATTCATATTTATCGTCGTCATCACCCGTTCCTTTCATGATTCCCGCCGGACGGCGGTGAAAACCTGCATGGAAGGACAGAAAAAGCAGGTTTTGCTGCTCATGCCTTCATTTTACACGAAACCGGAATGTTTTCCCAAAAAAATCCCCTGACTTACCCCCAGCCCTACAAGAATGTTTTTAGAAATAATAAAACAGAGCACTTTTTTGAAATTATCAATCGCAACGTCCTGACAGTCTGCGATTGCGCACGGGTGAAACATACGCCCCAAAACGTTATCCGGTGTTATTTGCAATCAATAGGAAAACTGTGATATTTGCCTGTAATAACTCTTCGCTATTATCCCCCAAGCGCAAGCCATTGACTCTTGGTTGAAATTTTGCACATTATCCCGCTTTAAAATAATGGGGTTATACATGGCAAGTAAATTCGACTGACCTGCCCCTCATATTGGTACCAGTTTCAGAGTTAGTCTCCGGTCGTGGTTTATGCTCTCCATCAAGGAGGGCTGTAGCATAGCGTAAGCCATTCTTGATGGAGTTGGCAAGATGGTT
>SKGD01000032.1 GCA_007117665.1 Alphaproteobacteria bacterium | reverse complement strand
TTATTTTTGGCAAAAATTTTTAAGAACCGCGCCGGTCAGTTTTCATGGAAATGATCATAGATCTGCCGGGCGTTTTTTTCCGATACGCCGTCGACTGCCATTAAATCACGGATCCCGGCATTGCGGATCGCATCGGTGGAACCAAAATATGACAATAATGCTTTTTTGCGTTTTGCGCCAATCCCGACAATCTCATCAAGCGGCGATGCGCTTATTTGTTTCTCGCGTCTGGCACGGTGCGCACCGATCGCAAAACGATGTGCTTCGTCCCGCAGCCGTTGCAGATAATGCAGCACAGCAGAATCCGGCGGCAGGTCAAAAGCCGGACGGTCATGACTGTGAAATGTCTCGCGCCCGGCATGACGGTCTTCGCCTTTGGCAATGGCCACGAGGCAAAGATCATCCGCGATCCCAAGCTCGCACAGCACTCCCCGCACCGCGCCAAGCTGTCCCCGGCCACCATCCACCAGCACCAGATCCGGCCATGACGGATCGCTTTGATCCCGTCCCTCTTTCAAAGCGCGCCCGAACCGGCGGCGCATAACCTCGCGCATCATGTCGTAATCATCCGCTTTGGCCGCTGTGCGGATATTGAATTTACGCCATGCGTTTTTCTGCAGCCCGTCCGGCCCGGCGACAATCATCGCCCCGACCATATTTGTGCCGGATATATGGCTGTTATCGTACACTTCTATCCTTTGCGGGGGGGTGTCCATCTGGAACAGATCAGCGAGTTCCTGCAGGATTTTTTGTTCGCCCGCGCGTCTTGCCTGTTCATGCGCCAGCGCTTCGCTTGCATTATCGGACACGAATGACACCAGCCTGCGCCGGTCGCCGCCACGCGGCACGACCAGCTTTGTCTTCCGCCGGATGTCCGGCCTGCTGTTCAGGGCATCAGCCAGCAAATCATGATCATCCGGCATAAGGGGCAGGATAATTTCCGGCGGTAACGGCTTGCTGTCATAAAATTGCGCGATAAAAGCACCCAGAATAGCCGCGTCACTGTCATCCGCCGCATGACGGGGGAAATAAGCGCGGTTCCCCAGATTACAGCCATTGCGGAAGAAAAAGACCTGAACACAGCAACGCCCGTCCTGCCGCGCCATACCGATGACATCCGCATCCCCCAGATGGCCGATATTAATGTCCTGCTGTGCCTGAATGGCGGCCAGCGCCCGAATCCGGTCACGATAATGCGCCGCCAGCTCATAATCCTGACGGTTGCTGGCTTCTTGCATGGCGGTCGCCAGTTCCTCCTGCACATGACGGCTTTTTCCTTTCAGGAAATCCTGCGCCTGCCTGACCTGCCGCGCATAATCGTCACGCCCGACAAAACCAACGCACGGCGCCGTGCAGCGTTTGATATGATATTGCAGGCATGGCCGTGTGCGTTTTTCAAAGGCGCTATCCGTGCAATTCCGCAACATAAAAGCTTTTTGCAGGGTCGTAATTGTCCGGTTAACCGCCCCCGCGCTGGCATAAGGCCCGTAATACGACCCTTTGGCTTTTTGCGCGCCGCGATGCCGGGTCAATAGCGGAAAATCATGATCGCCGCTCAGGAAAATATAAGGAAATGACTTGTCATCCCGCATCAGGACATTAAAACGCGGCTTGAATTTCTTGATCAGGTTGGTTTCCAGCAACAAAGCTTCAACCTCGGTATGGGTATGGACAAAGACCATATCCGCGGTTTCATCGACCATTTTGCGGATCCTGTGCGATAGGCGATCAACCGCGACATAGCTTCGCACGCGCTTGCGGAGGGATTTCGCCTTACCGACATAAAGAACATCGCCTCTGGCATCGAGCATGCGATAAACCCCGGCCGTGTCCGGCAATGTGCGAACAAGGCGGCGGATCAGCGCGGCGCCACGCTCAGGCGATGAGTGTCCGGTATCATTCATAATGGTCACATACCCGTCAATGCGACACGACAGGCCATAAATTTGCCGCTTTTTTGCGGAATGATTTTTACCATAGCGCATCTGTGGCGGCAATCAAGACCGCCAGCATCACCAGCACAAGCCCATCGCATAGCATCGGGGTGTCATGCGCCTGTACCCCGCCACCATATTGGCTTGACAATAGTTGCAAAATATCAACTATAAGTTGTTTTTTTAATATCATCCCGGTTTTGAAAAAGCCGAGCAGGGAAGGCAGGAGCCAGCATCATGAAACAAATCAGCATTTATCATCACCAGACCGGAGGCATCCTTTTTCAAGGACGCTTTCCTGCCGTCAGGGAGTGTGTCGAAGCCGCCATCGCGCAAGGTACGCGCCTTGATTATGCCGACCTGCGCCACGCCGATTTATCAAACGCAGCGCTGGATAATGCCCGCATGAGTCACGCCCTGTGCGATTATGCCAATCTGAATGGCGCAAACATGTCCGAAGGCATGTTTGAAAGCGCATCTTTTGTGAATGTAACGTTTTTCGGGGCATGTTTGTGCGAGTCCGACTTTCGCCGCGCCCGGTTTGAAGGTGCCTTGTTCGGCGGTACGGATATTTACGATACACGTATGGATTATGCGCTGTTTTCAACAGACTCGGCGCTTTTGCTGCCCTTCGGCAAAGCGCGGTCGATGCAAGGCTGTGCCTTTCGCGACATAACGGGGCGGCATCATGAATTTTCCGCACCGCCTATCACTATTTTCGGCCTGCGACATCCTGTTTCGCTTATCGGCGCCGCCATCAAGACAGGGGCGTCTTTTTCCACGATGTGTGATCCGGCACGGACAAAAATACAAAGACTGGCGCATAAATACTGACCGCTTGCCGGATCCTGTCCGCCGGGTGCTATCCCGAAAGCCGCCATACGTCTGTGTGCTGTGGAAAAATCAGGACGTTTTATCAAGCATCCTGCACGCAATGATGCTTTATTTTACCGGTGCGGTGGCGCAATCGCCCTGATCTTTGCGTGACCTATGTATAGCCATCACCTCATGATCCGTCCGCATGCCTTCCCGAACAGCCGGGCGGGCAACTTCCAGCCCTGAAGCAAGGCAGCGAATCGGGACATGACGGTGAATAAGGACAATATTGATCTATGCCTTGGCCTGATAAACGGTTTCCGGCATATCGACCCGGAATTTCCCCTGCATTACGCGCTTTGCTTTCTTCTCATCGCACAGGATCCGGGCCTGTCCGTATCAACGCTCGCCCGCCGGACGGGCTTGCCCCTGTCAACCGTTTCCCGCATTGTCGGGGCGCTATCCGACAACCGGCAAAAAGGAACAGCTTACAAGCTGGTTCAGACACGCATTTCAAAAACCGAAAAAAGGCGGAAGGAACTTTACCTGACCGCCCGCGGTCATGCCTGCCTGACAAAAATCCACCATATTATCAGTGCCCGTACCCGATGATCCGTTGCATAACGCGCGGAACTGTGGTTACCTGATGATCGCGTGTGAATATGCGTGATCGGCGCTGGCCCCATGGCGGAATTGGTAGACGCACACGACTTAAAATCGTGAGTCTTCGGACGTCCCGGTTCAAGTCCGGGTGGGGCCACCAGCGTTATAAAAAACGGCCAACAGGGATGGTTTTATTTGGCATAACTTTAGATTTACTGTAGA
>SKGD01000020.1 GCA_007117665.1 Alphaproteobacteria bacterium | reverse complement strand
CTGGAAAAAACCCGGTTTTGAGGCGCCGCACAACCATCATGGTCATAATCTGTATGATTATAACCATCGGCAAAAAAACAGAGATCGTTGTCACCAACGCCATTCAAGCGCATATTGGCTACGTTACGCCGCACGGTAGCACTAAACTGGGTTATATCTGTTGCGTGCAGGCCAGCCATTTCCCGTGTCACGCCACTCTCTCCGCCACGGATCATATTCCCGACCGTAAAATTCAGGGCGGCGAACAAGACAACAACAATCAAAATCCAGAACAGGATATTACCCGATTCATCCCTGTCGCCTGACCGTTTTTTTGCCGACAACCCCGGCAATTCAACCGTTTTACGCCACAACATCATTTTTTCTCCTCTGCGTCCCGACCATCTTACATTTATCATGATAATGCATTACGATGCTTCTGTGATATAGTGCTTTTTAGTAAACCCCTCTCATCTCACCCAGGCAAAGGATTGTTTCATGCCCGACCATACACAGTCCAACATCATGATTTTGGTTGCCGATAGCGATGATGATGCGCGGTCTTATATTGCCGGCCTTTTGCAGAATTTCGGGTTTAAAGTCATTCAGGCCGTGAATGTTGGATCCGCCATCAAAGTCCTGCAGGAGTGGCCGATTGATATTGCCTTTATCGCTGAAAAACTGCCGCCGGATGACGGGTTTGAAGTGGCGCGCCATGTGTTGCTCAAAAATATGAAAACCAATCTGGTGATGCTGACAATTGATCCGACGACCGACTTATTGCTTGAGGCCAGCCAGAACGGGGTCGGTCAGGTGATGAAAAGCCCGGTTGAGCCGGATCGCCTGATCCAGACCGTCAAGCGGACACTCAGGGCGATGGGTAAAAATGCCGATTCAATCGGCGCAGATCATGAAAAAGCTTATTCTCCGGAAGATATTATGGTGCGTGTTTTCGCGCTGGCCGATCAAAATGCCAAAGCCCGTCTGGGCGGCCCGTTTGCCGCGATCGTTACCGACCCGCAGGGTCATATATTAGGAGAAGGCGTGAATAGCGTCACCACACGCAGCGACCCAACCGCCCATGCCGAGTTGATCGCCATCCGGCGGGCGGCAGAAAAAATCGGGCGTCCGCGGCTTGATGGCTGCGTGATTTATTGCAGCGCCGAACCGACCATGCTCGGTCAGGCGCTCATTATCAGTACGGGAATCGCAAAAGTTTATTACGGGCTGAGCCATGAGGAAAGCGGTGCGACCCGCGTGAATGATCAGGGCATTTTAGGCGAGATCACAAAACCGCTCGATCAGCGCAGTGTTGCTTATGAGCAAATAGAAAAAGAGCGCGCCATGCGGGTTTTCGATGAATGGAAAGCCCTGAAAAACAATATCGCCGATTAGGGACAAACCTTGCTTCTTTTTGCCCGTCCCTGTCTGTCCTGCGAAGCCTTGGGCGGGGATCCACCTCCACCTACCTTGCCGCTACTTCTTCCTAGATGCCCGCTGTTCAAGCTCACCTGACGGCTCGCCGCGGGCATGACAGGGATCGTGTTTCGTCACCCCCCGAGTAAGGATCCACACGGATTATTGCGCGGGTGCTTTGAACTGCCATAATGGCGATGAAAAATAATCACGGGCGGCCCCATGGTCGAGCGGTCGGTTCTCCCCGGTATGCATATCGGCATCTGTAATGGCTGTAAAAAGCGTGTGATAGGCCGGGTTTTTGATCGTGAGCGCACCTTCCGTCCGAAGCCAGTCGACAAAATCCCGATAGGCGCCGATCGGCTTTATCTGTGTTTCATCCATAATAACCGCCCCGCCGAAATCCTCATATAAATGCTTGTCCGACAGCCATTCGGTGAGCATTTTTTCAATCATATTGCGTTCGGCTTCGGCCAGCAGATCCGCAAATTCCGGCGGCATCGAATCGCGATGGCTGGTTTTTTGGTCATACAGGCCGATATTCAGCAAAATCCGGGCTGCCAGATTTTTCAGATCATGACGCTCGGACTCCGTTAAAGACGGGTCTTCGAGTCGTGCATTAATGTCCGCAACGGCCTGTTTATTTTCCTCATAATGCCGGGCGGTCTGGCTTCGGATAAACCGGCGGACAGTTTCAATATCCTCGCGCGCAGGCTGTAATGCCTCGCTGCTATAGCGTTCTTCAAGGCCGATCTGCCAGATAATCTGTTCCAGATTGACCAGATTTTGCGCTGTTGCGATATCATCGGGGTCAAGTCCTGATTCGTGCATCTGCTGTAAAATATCCTCGGTCATTTCGGGCATATCTTCGTTCATTGCCTCAAGATCCTCAGCACAAATCAGCCGCCCGAAAAATGTGGCAACAGGCGCGCAGTCATCAGCATGGGCGGTTACCGCCCATAAGGGCAGCCATAAAGACACAGCAAGCAACGCGGCTGCCACGGCTCGCATGACATCTGCCCGCCATTTTGCCTGCAATATTGTTATCATGCGCCACTTTGCCTTTCCGGTCTTTTGCCTTTGGAATATCCGTATGATGATCAAGAAGGCGCGAGCTGTAAAGCCCTGTTCTGTCTGTGTGATAAAGACTTGATTCTGTCAGGCTTTTCGTTCATCCCTATAAGGCGTAATGTAACGAGAGTTTGAAAATGGGCCTGTTAAGTTTTTTGGGTGTTTTGTCACCGGCACATATTACATGGACAACGCTGTTTACCGGCGCGGAACATGTCGGGCGGGATGTAAACGGCAATAAATATTATCGCGCCCGTCCGCGCCCCGGCTATAAAAGAGAACGGCGCTGGGTGATTTATAACGGCACGCCTGAAGCCACAAAAGTACCACCCGAATGGCATGGGTGGCTGCATCATCAATGTGACGAATTCCCCGCATCGGGCAACGATTCGTTCAGGCGGCCATGGCAAAAGCCGCATCATGCGAACCAGACCGGCACGAACCGGGCCTATCGTCCGCCCGGCCATATTCTGGAGGGCGGCGCGCGTGACAAGGCAACCGGCGATTATGAGCCATGGACCCCGGGGCAAGAGCAACAAGCAGGACAAAAAAGGCAAAAAGGAAAATAGATATGAAGCGTAGCGTAATCGAAACTGTATTGGGTGCCGTTGTTTTATGCGCGGCCGGGTTGTTTTTATTCTACAGCTATAACAGCGCCAATGTCGCCAGCGTTAAAGGGTATGAGATTGTAGCTGATTTCTCCGGAATTGGCGGGTTGGCTGTTGGCGATGATGTCCAGATCAGCGGCGTCAAGATCGGCACGGTCACCGGCGTAACACTGGATTCGGAAACATATCTGGCGCGGGTACGGATGAGCATTGAGTCCGGCATTCGTATTCCGGTCGATACAGCCGCCCTGATCAGCAGTGAAAGCTTGCTCGGCGGACGTTATTTGTTGCTTGAGCCGGGCGGCGATGATGAGATGATCGAGGCTGGCGGCCGCATTCCCTATACGCAGGCACCGCAAAATCTCGAACAATTGCTGGGACAGTTTATCTTCAGCATGAAAAATGATGATAATTAGGGTCAAAACTCACAGCTTTCATGCAATTCTGTGACAAAACAAAAAGAAAGGAGCAAATTTTTCACGCGCGGGACATGCCAAAGCATATTCAAGCGGGAAAAATGATGCTAATTTCTTT
>SKGD01000120.1 GCA_007117665.1 Alphaproteobacteria bacterium | reverse complement strand
TCTTTCCTTGTCGCTTTCCAGTAATCACCCAGACGCGCTTCGCCCAACGCGATACTGCGGATGGATACTGACAGAGCCTGAATGCCGACATTGCCGCCCATATCGGTAATCATCGGCAAAAATGCCGCCAAAATGGCAACTTGTGCGATCGTGCTTTCAAAACCGGCAATGATTGATACCGCAGCCAGATTTAAAAAAACATTAGCAGCCATCCATGGCAGCCGCATCCGCACGGCCTGCCGGGGGGATGTGTAAAAACTTTCCTCCGGCGACGTCGCACCAATGCCGGAAATGCTGTTGGCCAGATCCAGTGACAAAAGATCCACCGCATCTTCAACCGTAATCACCCCGGCCATTTCGCCATTCTCGTAAACGACCGGAATCATTTTATAGCGCCGCGACCGCAAGCGCCGGGCGGCTTCCTGCGCCTTATCAAGCACGCCGACTGCGATGACGTCTTTTTCCATGATTTTGGCGATCGTCGCCTTGTGATCCGCCAGCAACAGGCCGCGAATCGACACAACGCCGGACAGCCTGTTCTTATCGTCAACAACATAAATATAGCCTGTGCGAACAAGGCGCGCCGGAATCTCACGCAGGGATTCAATCACCGCGCCGATCACCATATCTTCCCTGACCGCGCAATAATTACGGCTCATCAGCGCCCCGGCGGAATCGCCGGGATATTGCGCCAGATGCAATACTTCCTCTCTCATTTCCTCCGACAAAGAGGCCAAAATGCGATTGCGATCATCTTCGTCCAGATGGTCGATCACATCTTTGAGGATATCGGGCGGGATATGCGCCAGCCACAAAGCCGCCCGCGCCGGCGGTACCGCCGCAATCACAAATGACGTCATCGGTTCGGGCAAGGCTGCCAGAACAGCCGCGGCATCCTCGGCGCCCGATGCTTCCAGAAACCCGAGCAATGTTTCATCCGGCATATCGCGGACAATCTCGGCGACACGCGCCGGAGACATGTTCAAAGACACGCGCGCCGCATCATCGTAACGCCCTTGGGTCAGGGCATTGCGAATATCGTCTGCATATTGTCTGGCGCGGTCGGGCAATATCAGCATTTTTCTCTTCTTTCAACGCAAATCCGGCAACAGCCATATCGCGCATATCACAATCATCGTTTTACAAGGGCACAGCCTTCCGAAAAAAACAGGATAATCGCACCGGGCGGAAGAGATCAAGGGTCGCCTTCGAGCAAAAACCCTATATATCCCTGAAGATTACCGAAATTCGCCAGTAGCACCAGACCATACAGCAGCACCAGCGCGCCGGTAATCAGCAGTGCCTTTTCTCGATTGGATAAGGTGCGTTTTTTCAGATGCTTGGCTGTTTCCAGCAACATGACACTGCCATCCAGCCCGGGCAGCGGCAGCAAATTGATAAAGGCAATCGCCACGGACAATGTCGCAATCACATATAGCACACGATAAGCCATATTCTTGATCCATGACGTATCGACCGACACCACCACATCGGGGCGCAGCCCTTCGCGATCAATGGGGAATAGCTGCACCGGCACACGCAAAACGCCCTGATACATTTTGCCGGTAACGCGCAACGATTCCTGCAATGACTGCGCCAGGCCCAACGGCCTGTAAATATTATCCGGCAACGTGCCGGGGAAAAACCTGTCGGCATATTCATGATCGGGATCATAAGGATTCAGATGGGCGTTGAGGTCGGCATCCAGAACGAATAAAAACGGCCTGTATGTCCGGTCTGCCGACAAAATATGCATGACCGATTCCCGCCCCATATGTTCCTGCAACAGCGCAGCAATGGCGGCATTATCCCAGTCCTGTACATTAGTGCCGTCAATGGATTCGACCGACTCCATTTGAAAGGGGCGATGCAACACTAAAAAACCCACCCGCCCGTGTGCATGCGTAACACCGCGCCGGTCGCGATATTCTTCCCAGACCGACACCATTTCAAGCGTCATTTCCTCGCCGTCACGCACAAGCTCGAAAACCCGGGGAGAATCCGAACGCGGCCGCGTATGGCGTATGATACTTCGCATATCATCGACGCTGTCCCCGTCAATCCGTAAAACCCTGTCACCCGGGCGCAACCCGGCCTGATAAGCTGGCTGGTCAATCTCAACGGCGGTGACAACAGGCGGCTGAACCGGCATCCCTGCCCATAAAGAATAAAAGAAAAACAGGAAAAACGGCAGCGCCATATTTGCCAAAGGCCCGGCCAGCACAACCCCCATGCGACACCGGTAGGAATAGCGCCCGTCATCCATATATCCCTCAACATGCACGTGCGCTGCCACCGGAAAAAGACGGACATGCCAGACCGTGCCGCCGCGATCTGTCCAGCGCCAGATTTCTTTTCCGATCCCCAAAGAGACGCTTTCAACCCGCATGCCGGCCATCTTTGCCGCTACATAATGGCCAAGCTCATGCACGAAAAAAACAACCAGAACAGCAACCGGGAAAACCGCCAGAATAAACGATTTGTCTCTAACGAACTCAAAGACCGTGCTGGGATCAATCATCGCATTCAAAAATCAAGGGAAAGGGAATAAAGTGGAAGGACTGGACACGACCCGGAGAATTTCGTTACGGCTGCTACCTTTCGGTCCTGACCGGGTTGGCGAAGACACCGCCCGCGCCAGCCTTCCACTTAATGATTTATAGACTTAAGAGCCAAAAAGCAAGGCTTTATCGGCGTCCACCCATGATCAGGCGCAAGGTAGGCGGGTTCCGGCGCGTGGCACTCTCATTCGCTACACAGGACTCCGCAGTCAGTTCCTCGCCCGGCTCATCATCATAATCTCCGGCCAGTAGCGATTCAAGCTCCTCGCCCAGCCCCGGCATAGTGGGGTCTATTTCACGAATTTCTTCAAAAGGCACAACATTATCCGCAGACGCAGCGGGCTGAAAAAAATGTTTCAGCCCAATCGGCACAATAACAAGCGGCCGGCCACTTTGTGTTGACTCTTTCATTATGATCTCCCTGTTTTTTTGGGAAAGTATGCCTGAAAGAAACAGCGCGGGCAAGAAAGCAAGACATTGCAGCACAGCAAAAAACACAGAACATGCTTGCAAAAACAGGCAAAAGCGATTATCTAGATCACTGAATTTATCAGGCGCGCCGCAGTAGCTCAGGGGTAGAGCAACGCATTCGTAATGCGTGGGTCGGGAGTTCAAATCTCTTCTGCGGCACCATTCATCTTCACTTTGTTCCGATGAACGGGTTTTTCTCTCGCTTTTTAGTACAGGCAAGCACTTCTTGTTAACAATTTGTTACAGCAAGTGTTACAGCAATGAAAGCGATAGACCGGAATTTATATAGTCGGAACGGACATCTTTATTATCGTGCAGCAGTCCCCCGTTTCTTACAGCCCTTGTTGCCATTTCGTGAGACTGTTGTTGCCTTACGTACGATGGACTGGAGAGAAGCAAGGGCGATTGTAGCACGCTTGCATTGCTGTTGCCTTGATATACTGACCTGACAAGGTTCCGCAGCCTAGGGTCCAGACTCACAGCTTAAATCCAGAAGCATAAGAGTGAAGCGAGGCAGATGGCAGCGAAGAAGTTTCTGGCGAGTTTATCGTATCGTGTTGCTACGCGCCGCCAGTCTTTGA
>SKGD01000042.1 GCA_007117665.1 Alphaproteobacteria bacterium | reverse complement strand
CGGATCAAGGATTGGAGGCGCATTGCTATGCGCTATGATCGCTGCGCCCACACTTTCTTCTCAGCCATCTGCATCGCTGCCGTCTGCATATTTTATCTCAATTAATGAGTCCTGAGCCTAGATAAGCAAATTGATCAGCTTCTCGACCGCATCGTCGAGACAGGCAATACGAGTGTGGTCAGGGCGTATGAGAAGAAAGTTGCGAAGCTGGAGCGCGAAAAGGCGTTGGCGCAAGAAAAACTAGCGGAAACCGGCAAGCCGAGGCACACCTTTGAGGAGTCGTTCGAACACGCCCTCAATTTTTTGGCAAGCCCTTGTAAAATATGGAAAAAGGCAGGCTTACTGGGCCGAAAGACCGTGCTGAGACTCGCTTTTTCGCAGCCTCTGCCCTACTGCCGCAAAAAGGGACTTCGAACACCCGATTTAGCCTTCCCATTCAAGGCTTTAGCAGGTTTATCAACCCCCAAAAGTGAGATGGCGCGCCCTGGAGGACTCGAACCTCCAACCTACTGCTTAGAAGGCAGTTGCTCTATCCGGTTGAGCTAAGGGCGCACGAGAATATCCGCCTGTTTTATTCAAAAGCACGGCCTGAATCAAGCGCTTATTCCTGTGGCGGTACGTAGCGAAAATTATCCGTATAGTTTCGCGGCGTGATTTTACGTTGATGAGCGGGCAGCAAGACAGCCTCCCAGCCTTTTGTGCCGGCGAACTCCAGCGCCGCATCCAGCGTATCAAAGGTCAGGCGCACCTGATTCAGCGTATCGGCGGATGATGTCCAACCCATCAGCGGATCCGGCCGGCGGGCGCTGGGGGACTCATATTCCATGATCCATGCCTGTTTTTTGCGGCGCCCCGATTGCATCGCGCTTTTGGATGGCTGTGATATATAAACCTTCATAACATCACCTTTTGATAAAGACTGTCCCGGCTGGCTGGCCTGCCTGACCTGATTATACCTGATTTTTTCCTGAAAAAAAGAGATGGTCGGGGTGGAGAGATTCGAACTCCCGACATCCTGCTCCCAAAGCAGGCGCGCTACCAGGCTGCGCTACACCCCGTTCCGGTGTTGTTTTGTCTTATACAAATATCGGCTATTCGGCAAGCGAATTGCCAAAAAAATCGTGAAAAACTTTATCACCCGCACGAATGGAGAGCTTTTCCGCCATGCCACCGTTAATTTCGAGCACCGCCCGCACCGGCCCGTTGGATGGCACGCCTGTCAAATCATGTGGAATTGCATTGGCGTGAATATGATGGATAATGCCGTCTTCACGGATAAATACCATATCCAGCGGAATAAAGGTGTTTTTCATCCAAAAGCGGCGCTCGGCATTGTCTGCGAACACAAAAAGCATGCCGTGATTATCGGGCATCTCGCGGCGATACATCAGCCCCATTTGGAGATGCGCGGGTGTCCGGGCGATCTCAACGTCAAACCGATGCGTCCGGTCACCATCCGCCGAGCGGATATGCAAAGGCGCTGTCTGGCGCACAGGGTTTAGCCCGGCATCCGGCGCGCCGTTGTCATCATCATCCGCCCTGCACCCGGAGGAAAGCAGAATAAGCGCCGCACAGCACAGTAAAAGGAACCGTGCCGAGAGCAGCTTTATCTGAAGAACATCAGCCATGCGTAGATCGTAGCAATAATTGTTGTGAAAATCATTAGCGGAAAGGCAAGTTTCATAAATTCAAGAAACACCATACGCTGTCCGGCACGTTGGGCAAAGCTCGCAACCATCAGGTTAGCACTGGCACCAATCAGCGACCCATTCCCCCCCAGACAAGCCCCCAGAGACAAACACCACCAGAGCGGTTCGATCATATCATCGCCGCCAAAGGCCGGCGCCGTTGCCTGCACCAGCGGGATCATCGTGGCGACAAAGGGGATATTATCAATGATTGCCGAAATAATCGCCGCCGACCACAGGATAAACATCCCCGCCAGAAACAGGTCGTCTCCGGTGAAATCGAGCATTTTCTGCGCCAGAATTTCCAGCAGCCCTGTATGCTCGACCCCGTAAACAATCACAAACAAGCCGATAAAGAAGAAGATCGTTTCCCATTCGACTTCCTGAAAGGCCGCATGAACCTTGTGAGATTGCTCTTCAGGGCTAAAGCGATAGCATTTCAACAATAATAACAGCGCCGCGCCGGCCATCGCGACTGTCCCCGGCTCCCATCCTTGGCCATGTCCCCAGACAAAACCGAACAGCACAAAGCCGATCACAGCCAGACTTTTAACCAGCAATTCAAGGTCTTCAATCGCTTCATAAGGATTGTAACGCATCAAATGCGCTCGCGCCCGCAGCGAGGTTTGCAGCTTGCGCCCCCATATAAAGTCAAAAATCACGGTTGTAATCACAAATATGATCAACGACGCCAACCCGACATTATAAACGAAATCCATAAAGCTGAATCCGATCGCCGAACCGATCAGGATATTAGGCGGATCGCCAACCAGCGTCGCCATGCCGCCAATATTAGATGCAAAAATCTGTGTAAAAAGAAAAGGATATGCTTTTAACTTAAGCTGCTCTGTCAAAAGAAGTGTGATCGGAACAACCAGCAAAACCGTCGTCACATTGTCCAAAAGCGCCGAAAAGAAGGCTGTAATCACCGCCAGGCTGATCAAAAGCAGCCGCGGATTGGCGCGCACAAGCTTGGCTGACATGATCGCCACAAACTGGAAAACCCCGGTATCTTTGGTGATCGCCACAATCACCATCATGCCGGTCAGCAGGAAGATCGTATTGAAATCGATCCCCTGCACCATTAATTCCTGATTCAAAACCCCCAGCAAAACAAGGAGCGACGCCCCCAGCAACGCGACAATAGCGCGGTTTATCTTTTCGCTGACGATGAAAACATAGGAGATAACCAAAATCACAGTGGCTGTGATCAGCGGATCCCAACCAAAAAAGACCTGAGACGTAAAATCGCCTGTGCCGCTATGGTGCATGATAATAACCTCTATTGACCTTCTTTATCTTTGGAGAATGTGCGTATGATCGCTTGTTTTTTGAAATGTTTGCTGAAAAGGCTTATGAAGCGCCTTTTTTTATGTCTTCAATCTCACGTGCTTCCAGCTCTTCCGGGGATTTGCTCATTTCGTTGAGCGCTGATTGCTCGGTCATCAGGCCGCATAATTTCCGGCTGCCTTCCTCAACGACCGGCAGCGGACTGCCATAGCGCACCAAAAGCCGGATTCCTTCCCATGTCTGGGTGTCGGGGTGCAGAACGACAATTTTCGTATCCATGATATCTTCCAGCCTGAGCAAGCTCAGCTTTCTGAGGCGCTTTGCGATGCCCGGCGCTGCACCAACCACAAAGTCCAGCCGCCGCAACCCATCTTCCATACGCGCCGAGACAGGCAGCAAATGTTTCAGGACATTTTCCAGACTGAACATACCCAAAAGATTGCCGTCCTGATCCAGAACCGGCGCGCACCGGATCTTGTTATCGTGCAGCACATCAAGGGCTTCACCAGCCTCCATATCGGGCTTGAGAGAAATAACATTGGTGATCATTGCGTATTTGCAAGGCATGAAAAAACTCCTTCTTACCAATAAGCAGGAAATCTATGCGCCTGCTTGCATCGCAATGCAACAAAAAAATTCAGATTTTTTCGAGAGCTTTCAAAACCTCGCTAATGCGGCCACTATTATACAGGTCGTTATGCCCGGCTGCATTAATGGTGATAAAGGTCTTTGGCTGGTTGGCGGCATCATAAAGCGCGCGCCCCTGTTCATAAGGAACAACCATGTCTCTTTGCCCGTGAAGAAAGACAAGTGGCGCTTTGACATCGGAAATTTTCGACAGATTGTCAAAACGGTCTCGCAATAACAGCCTGACCGGAAGATAGAAATAGATTCGTCTGGCCAGATCCAGAAAGCTGGTATAAGGCGATTCCAGAATAAGCCCCCTGACATCCCTGAATTCGCCTGACGCCATCTCGATAACAATGCCGGTGCCCAGAGATTCACCGTACAATATGATGTCTTCTTGTTGGAATCCCTGTGTTTCGGTTACCCATGACAAATAAGCACGGGCATCTTTATAGAATCCTTTTTCGAACGGCTTTCCGGGATTCCCGCCATAACCACGATAACCGGCCAACAAAAAACCATATCCTTCATTCATATACAGGCGCGCTTTATAAGCCCGCGCGCCGATATGGATGGCATTGCCGTGAAACATTACAATCACAGGCTTCTCAGGATCCGCAGGCGCTTTGTACCATCCCTCCAGATCCAGACCATCTTCCGTCCGGACGCTGATAATCTCCATATCTTGAGCGTTAAACAGGTTGCGGTCGGGGCGGGTTTGTTCGGGAAAATACATAAGGCTGCGCTGGATTATAAACAGAAAAACCATGACACCGAGATAAATCAGCGCCAAACCGATCAGAAAATCCACCAAAAACCCCCTGCTCTTCCTTTTGTTTTTCATGCCTTCCCCATGTCATCACTGTTGCCTGCATCCATCCCGGCACGATACATGCGGGCATAAACGCCATCCATGGCGATCAACTCTTTATGTTGGCCGGTTTCAACGATTTTCCCGCCGGCAAGGACGATAATCTGGTCAGCTTTTTGTACAGTCGAAAGCCGATGAGCAATCACCAGAACCGTCCGGCCTTTTTGCAGCGCTTCCAGAGAGTGCTGGATAATTTTTTCGGATTCGTTATCCAGTGCGGAGGTTGCCTCATCCAGTAATAAAATCGGCGCATCGCGCAACACGGCGCGCGCAATGGCGATGCGTTGCTTCTGGCCGCCCGAAAGCCTGACGCCATGCTCCCCGACCCGCGTATCATACCCGTCCGGCAAGTCCCTGATAAAATCATCCGCCGCCGCCGTCCGCGCGGCATTTATAATCGCATCGTCATCAATATGTGCCATGCCATAAGCAATATTAGCGCGAATTGTATCGTCAAAAATCGTGACATCCTGAGACACCAGCGCAATATGAGCGCGCAGGCTTTCAATCGTTACATCGCGCACATCATGGCTACCGACATGAACCGACCCGTTCGTTGCATCATAAAGGCGCGGCACCATGTTCATGATCGTTGTTTTGCCGCTGCCCGATGCGCCGACCAGCGCCGTCACCATTCCGGCCGGGGCGACAAATGAAATATTTTGCAAGGCCGGTTCTTCATCAGGGTGATAGAAAAAAGTCACACCATCAAAAATAATGGATGGATTTTCTGACTTTAAAACAACAGCTTTGTCGCTATTTTTAATATTTTGCTCAAGATCCATCACTTCAAAAATACGCTCCGCCGCGCCCAGACCGATCTGCAAGGTATTATTCAGCTTCGCCAGATGCTTCATTGGCTCATAAGCAAGCGCGAAGGCCGCTATAAAAGAGGACAAAACCCCTACGCTCAACGTGCCTGCGCTGACCTGAAAGCCGCCATAGATAATCAGGCTGGCAACCGCCAACCCCAGCAGCGTTTCATTAAAAGGTGCGGATAAGGTTGCTGTCTTTATGGATTTTATATTCAGGTTTCTGACGCGCTCGATAGCGTCTGATGCGCGGCGATTTTCAAATGCTTCCGTGCCATACGCCTTGACCTGCCGGACACCCTGAAAAATCTGCACCAGCAGAGCCAGCAAAGATGCTGTTTCCGCCTGTACGTTTTTACTGATCTTTCTTAGTCTGCGCCCGATCCATGTGACAAAGACAGCCGCCGCCGGAAAAGCCATAAAGGCAATCACCGCCAGTTTCCAGTCCTGATAAAACATCAGCCCGATCAGGAAAATCAGCGTAATCAGATTGCGCCCGACCCCCATCAGCACGTCTGAAACCGCGCCGCGCACAGCCGTGACATCGCTGACGATGCGCGATACAAGCTGTCCGCTGGGGTTTTGCACGAAAAAAGCCATATCCAGTATCAAAAGCCGGGCACATAAATCACGCTGTATATCCCCGACAATATGCTGACCGATCTGGTTCATGATCAGCTTATGCGCGTAAGTCGCAAGACCGCGCAGCAAGAAACACGCAAACACCGCCAGCCCCATAGGCACGATCAGGTTTTCAGCGCCCCCGACCAGAACCTTGTCGAACACCGGCTCCATCAACCATGCAAACACTGCCGTCATCGCAGCCGCCACCAGCATAAAAAACACCGCCAGCCACAAACGGCTGAGATAAGGCCGAAGATAAGCGCGCACAAGCCGTTTGACCATCTGCCAGGTCGATGAATCAAGCGTCTTCGTTAGATTTGCAGTCTGAATACTCATGATTTTATGATATTATCTTAAAGGATCAGGATCTATTGATCTCATAATGTTTTGTTGGATGCGAACGGCAAAGATACAATGAAAATAATCGAAAGCATAGTTATTGCTGCGGCAGAATTCTTTCAATCCCTCGACTTCTCTTGCAAAGCTCTCTTTGCAGAGCGTCAAGCGCTTCAAAAGTGACGAACTCTGCCTCTATAAGGAGTATGACCATACATGCCAAAGACAAAGAAGCAAAAATCATCATCCGCACATAAGCCACATTTGTCGCCACCGATTGCAATCGCTTTGGGAAGCGGTATGGCGCGAGGCTTTGCCCATATCGGCGTGATGAGAGCGCTCGCCCGCCACGGCATCACCCCGACAATCGTGTCCGGCACCTCTATCGGGGCGCTGGTTGGCGGGTGTTATCTGGCCGGAAAACTGGATGAATTTGAAGAATGGGCATTATCACTGAACCGCCGTAAAATTTTTTCCTATCTTGATTTTCGCGTCCGCAGCGCCGGGCTGATCGGTGGAAGCCGCCTCAACAGCCTGATGGAAGAGCATTTTTCTGACCTGCTGATCGAAGATCTGCCACATCCCTATATCGCCATCGCATCGGATCTTGCGACCGGGCATGAGGTCTGGCTCAGGAAAGGAAACTTCATGGATGCGATGCGGGCGTCTTTTGCCCTGCCCGGTGTTTTTCCGCCGGTGGAAATTAATCATCGCCTTTTGGTTGACGGGGCTTTAGTCAATCCGGTTCCGGTTTCCGCATGCCTTGCGATGGGGTCGCGGATGACAATCGCCGTTGATTTGAATGCCGACATGATCGGCAAGGCAACCAAGCCGGGGCACAGCTATCAGACCGTTGCCGGGTTTGACGTCTTTAACGAACATGACGTCCCGGCCGAAGACCAGCGCAAGGTGCGCAATACTCTGACCCAGCGGCTGTTCCGGCGCGAAAGCAGCAACCCCAGCCTGTTCGGCGTTATGGTGTCGGCACTGAATATCATGCAGGATCGTCTGACGCGATCACGTCTGGCCGGCGATCCGCCTGATGTCCACATCAAGCCGGCGATCGGCCATATCGGCTTTTTGGAGTTTGAAAAAGCCGAAGAAATGATCGAAGAAGGCGAAAAAGCCGTCGAGCGCGCCATGCCGGAGATTAATTCCGCTATTAATATCCTTTTGCCCCGTGCGATGCGCGAAGAGATGGAAGACCGCGAATAAGACTACCCCGGAATAGGCGGCGTGCCGCCGCCATATCATCGACAGCCCCTTCGCGTTGCAGCTCTTCGCCTCTCAACAAAGCATCAATCTCGGCACCGCTCAACGTTTCATATTTCAACAAAGCCTGCGCAATGATCTCAAGTTGATCGCGGTGCTCGCTTAGGATTCTTTTTGCCTCCGTTTCGCTTTCGGCTGTGATTCGCTTGACTTCCTCATCGATAAGCGCCGCCGTTCCGGCTGAAAACTGGCTGCCGTCCGCCATAAGCAACCGCCAGATTAGCTTTTAGCTGTGCCGTATTAATACTCAGCGAATCCTTTTCCGGCAGGCGCATCACCATGCCCAAAGCACGTCCACGCGGGATAATCGTGGCTTTATGAACCGGATCGGAATGTTTCTGATGAACAGCAACCAGCGCATGACCGGCCTCATGATACGCCGTCAGCTTTCGTTCATTTTCAGTCATAACCATAGATTTACGCTCGGCGCCCATCATGATTTTGTCTTTGGCGGATTCAAAATGCGCCATTGAAATACAATCCTTGAAGAGCAGCTGTCAAAGCATAGAAGAAAAAAAAGCAGGCTATGCGGATTTGCGCTTTTTATGCTTGCGATCGGGCAAGGCTTTGCCCCATTTCATCCGGTCAACGAGATAGGTTGGCCTGACGTTATTATGTTGCAACACCAAAATATTTAATGCCCGGTCAACATCATAGGCCGACGCACAGCCTTTGAACGAGCCGTAATGCAGGCCGTTTTTGACAAGGCATGTGTCAATATCCATCGAGGCCGCCCCCAGTATGTCATGTGCCATCGTATCGCCGACCATCACAGTTTGCCCCGGATAGATATCCTGTTTTTGCAATTGTCTGATACAGTACTGGAAAATCGGTTTGTGCGGCTTACCAATATAATGGACAACCCCGCCAAAATCCTGATAACGGCGGGCGATCATTCCCGGCCCGAAGGTCGAGTTACTACCAACCAGAATACGACTGTCGGGGTTTGCGCACACAGCTTTCAAACGACGCCTGATCGCGGTTCTCAAAATAGGCTCATAATAATCGGCCAGCGTTTTTTCCGGCGCGTCACTGCCGCTGATCAGCAAAAAATCCGCCTCTTCGATATCCGGTGTCACGGTAATATCGTCCAGTCCGCCAATAAGCGAGAGATCGCCGTCGCGGCTCATCAGAAAACATTTTTTACCAATATTTTCAAAAACGCCTTCATTTTGCGCCTGCAAGCCCTGCCACGTGATTTCACCGGATGTGATAATCTCGTCATACAGGCTGGCGCCGATCCCCAGTTTTTTGAGACGCTCTTTATTTTCTTCCGCACGCTTTCCGGAATTAGACAATATAATGATGTGCTTTTTGCGCTCTTTTAGCTCTCTCAGGCAATCCGCTACCCCGTCATAGGCGCGCTCGCCATTATGCAACACGCCCCACTGGTCGATAATGAAAGCGTTATAGCTGTCGGAAAGATCCGAAATACCTTGGCAGAATTTTGTTTTTCCCATGAAGCACCTGAAAATGAGCGATGAGTCTGTTTATCCTCATTCAAAGATAAAAGATAAAGGTCAATAAAAGATTATTGACCTATTACCTTTTTGAATCAACCGGGTAAATTAAAAACCGCGACAGATCAGGCCGCGTTACGCTCCTGATTGCCTGTGCGGGGCGGTTTCCCGGCCGCATGACACAGTGTCATGTAAAGCTTGCCGATATCACTGGACAAGAATGTCGCGCCCAGCAAATCGCCGTGATCATTCGCCACAGCCTGATCGTAAAGCTCTTCATATTGCCGGATAAAGCGCTGCGTATAGGTACGAAACTCCGTATCTGTGGCGTATTTATCGCGGATTTTCTCCAGCTTCGTGTCATCGCCCACCTCGGCCAACCGCCTTGTAAACGCCGCGACATCGCCTTTTTGATAGTTTTTCCAAAGTTTTTCAGAAAGCTCTCCGTCCTGAATGCGGGTCATATCCACCGACAGGGAATGCAGGCTTTCCACAATGAATTTCGCCGCGCCCATAAAGGCGTTACGCTGCGCCCGCCATTCTTCCTTGCGGATCCGGTCTGTGTGATGCGCGGCATCCTGTACAGCCTTGAATAAGGCGCCGGACTGCTTGCTGAAGGCCGAAGACGCTTCCTCGGCGGCCTTGATGGCAGAGGCCGAAACCTGCAAAAGCCTGTCTGCTTCTTCGGACAAATTATCCCGCGAACGATCAACTTGCACCACCACATCACCGGCCACGCCCTGCACGTCGCCCAGCCGGCTCCGCAGCATTGAAACAGAACGGTCGATTTGTTCGGTGCTGTCGGCGGCAGTTTCAGCCACTAATGTTGCCTGCTCGCGCAATGTAGCTGTGTAGTCGCGCGTTGTCCGCAGCGCCGCCTTGACTTGCTCTTCGACTTCACGGGTTTTCATTTCGATGCTGTCGCCGGTGCTGCGCAATTCCGCCAGCGAGTCTTTGGATGATTGCACCAGATGACCGGACTCAGCCGATAATGTCGTAACCAGATTTTTCGTCAGCTCAATGGATTCTGCGCTGACCGCTGCAAAAGAGCGACTTTCTTCCCTGACCTTGCTGGCGACATCCGAAATACCGCTGAGCACATTGGCAGACACCTCATCGACATGACGCGCTGATTTTGAAAGCGCCTCGCCGACATCGGCAATTTGCGCCGTGGCATGACCAACAGATTCCGATAATTCGTGGAACTGGTCATTGAGCAAACGCTGGATAGACTCAATCTTCAGGATCGCCTGATCGGTCGATAAATGTATTTCCGAGGATTGGTCTTTCAGCGATGACTCAATCTCATACATGCGGTCGCTGGATTCCTGCGCGGCACGCTGGATATCGCTGACACGCTCCTGTAAATGATCGCTGGAGGTTTTCAAAAGCTGTGCGGCGTCATCCGCACCATTCTTAAGGTCGCGCAGGCGTTCATCAAACACATCGCCGACATCCTTCAGCCGCGCCAGACTATGCGTGCTTGTGGCGTCAAAATCAGCATGAAGAAGCTGAAAGCCTTCCTGTGCCTCTTTGGCGTAATCCAGCGCCCGGATAAAGACCGGCTCGAATTTTTCAACGGTTCCCTCGAACGATTCCATGACTGTTTCCACAGATTCTTTCGCAACACCGCTGCGCTCTTTCAGGTGCGCTGCCGCATCCTGTAAGCGCTCGTTCAAAGACCCAAGATCGACAAGTGTTTTCTGGGTTGTGGAGTCGATATCACGGCAATTTGTTTCGATGCTGCGCCCTAATCCGTCAACATCACTGACGGCGCGCACTGAAATATCGGATAGCTGCAATGCCTGTTTTTCGAGTGCATCCCTCACCTGCTCGATTTTCTGCAGCGAATCCCGCACTTCGTCATCCAAAAGCGTTTTTTGCTCGCCGAGCTGTTCGTTCAGGCTGCGGGCATGGCCGGAAATCTGGCCGGATAATGTCGATATTTCCTGTGCCTGACCGCGTAAGATGTTGCGGATATAATCTGCCGCTTCCCGTGCCTTGCCACTTGATTCCTGCAAGTCCTCGACCCGCTTGCCAAGCGTTTCCTCGATCATCTGGTGACGAGAATCCGCATCCCGGATCGCCAGATTGATATTATGCAGCGGCTTTTCCAACGCACCTTGCACTGACTGGATCCGCTCGACCATGCTGGCCGTGGATGTGTTGATCCGTGCGGCCTGGTCTTCGACGGCTGCTGCCAGCTTTGCAACCTGCGCATCGGACAGGGATGACGCTTCTTCGATCTGGGTGCGGCTTTTCTCCAGCATATCGAGAATCTCGCGGATATGGGCAACATTCCCCGCCCCCGCATCATTCAATTGTGCGATATGGTTGCGCGTTGATTCAATCATGTCCTCGGCCTGTTCCTTGGCCGAGCATGTGGTTTTTTCCAGCGATTCAATCGCACGGCGCACGGCGGCGCTGATCGATTCCGCACCCGACAACGCAACCGCCATGGATTCGCTCAGCTTATTCGCTGCCGAAACCCCGGCATCCTCGATCAAGGCCGCCTGTCCGGTGATAGTCCCAACCGTTTCACGCAGCTTTTCAGCCTGTCCGGCGATGCGCTCTTCAAGATCATCCGTGCGCGTGACCATGTGATCAGCCGCATCATTCAACCCCATCAGGCTGCCATTGATTGTGTCGGCAATGCGGTCGGCCTGCGCGGCAACAGAATTCGCCCCGCGATCCAGCGCCTCGCGATGCTCTTCAATCGTTTGACTGGATTTCGCCATGGACTCCAGCGTTCTGTGCGCAACATCCTCAAGGCTGCCGATCTGGCTTTCAATAGTTTCGGCCAGACGCGACGTTTCATCGGAAACATGCCCGGCAGCATCAGACAATCCTTTGATATGGTTGTCAAAATCGCCGCTGAGATCACCCAGCCTTTCCGCGACCGCATCGACAGACTTACTCAGCCCGTCAAAGCTGCTTTGCAGATTATCTTCAATTTCACGCGTTCTAGTTTTGGCCTGATCGGCGGCGTCCAGTATTTTATCCGCTCCGCGTCCCATTGCGGATTCCATTTCCCCGGCGCGCTCAAGAACCACAAGCGTTGCCTGATCCCACGCCTCAGCGCCGGATTGTGTGGCATCATCGATCTTTGCCGTTCTTTGTTCGATCTCGTCAGTCAGGGCGCTTAACTTAAGCGTTTTCTCATTTAAGGACTCAGCCAGCCTTTCAATGTGAAATTCGGTCTTTTTGGAAAGACCGACAAAATCACGTATCTCGGAGCGCAATCCCTGCCGCGCCCGTGAAATAGTTTTCACCACCGCCCTGGACGATGCCGACAGCTCGGCTGCCTGATGGCACAAGCGCTCAATATCCTTACCAACCCGAATGGCGCGCTCCTCGGACGGGAACAGGATTGACTGCAGCTCATGGCGCAGCGCCTGTGTGTAGTGATGCACATCCATGCTGCGCGCGGCATAGCTGACGATAAACCAGAACAGCGCAACCGGTGCCAAAATACCGCCCAGCATGCCGCCAATTTCCGGCGGGCTCATCGCCATCAACCCTTGAACACCATAAATTCCGGCAATATAAATAACGCTGTAAGCGACCCACAGTGCGGTCAGCAAAGCCCCGCCATAAACCAGCATAGTCATCCCCAAAGGCCGTTTGATGGCATCTGCCGTGACAGGTGCTCCCAATGACAGCACAGCCGCCTCATCATCGGACTCGGCAGCATGATGGTGATCCTGCGCTTCTTCCATACGGTATTCTTCATGATTGCGTTCGCTTTGACGGGCGCTGACGTGAAAACCGCCACCTGCCCCGCTCTTGCCTTCATTTCTGGCCGCGGTGATCCGTAAATGCTGTAACGAGGATGACTTGCCCTTAATGTCCTCGATTTTTTTTGCCGTAACTTCGGGAATACGGGCTGCCGCCGCGCCTGACAAGGATGAGCGTGTTTTCGACGATAAGGCCGCATCGCTTGCGCCTTCGGTTTCCTTGCGGTCTTTGTCTTCGTTATGGCGTGCGGATAAGGGCTTCATCGCAGGCGGCTCTCCCATGCTGGTTCTTTAAAAATCTGACAATAAACTTGTGAATGCGATATTCTTAACAGCCCCGCTGCCGGACGCAAGCCTTTGTTTTCAAGGCATCAGAGCACTATCCCCGAACAAAACCGCCCAGCGCCGCAAAGCAGCGAATCAGCACAGCATGTGAAAGCTGTGGATATTTCGGGATAAAATATAGACGACCTGCAGAATCAAAAGAAGAAACAAGCCTCACTCAAGCTTGTTTTTCTTTTCTTCCAATATGTTCTATATATTTCTTAAGTTCACGCTTTACTTCTGGCGCGGCAATATACAGACCGATAATATTCGGGATCGCCATCGACAGGATCATCGCATCGGAAAATAACAGCACATTGTCAAGGCTGGCCGAAGCGCCGACCACAACGAAAGAACAGAAGAAAATTTTGAACGCCAGATCGATTCTGACATTTTCACCAAACAGATAGGTTGTAGCTTTTGATCCGTAAAACGACCACGTAATCATCGTTGAATAGGCAAACAGGAAAACCGTCAGCGCCAAAACGTAGCTCGCACCCGGTATGACACTCTCAAAAGCGCGCGATGTCAGGCTAACGCCTTCGATACTGCCGGCGGCGGCGAATTCAGCCGCACCTTCCTGATATGCCCCGGTAATCACGATCACCAGCGCCGTCACCATACAAATCACAACCGTATCAATAAACGGCCCCAACATGCCGACAAAACCCTGACTGACAGGCTGGTCGGTCTTGGTGTTGGAATGAACAATCGGCGCCGAGCCAAGACCGGCCTCGTTCGAGAATACCGCACGCTGCACCCCGACAATCAACCCACCAATAAAGCCGCCTATACCAGCCTCCGGCGAAATCGCCATAGATATGATCGTCCACAATGCGCCGGGTATGTGCGTGAAATGCATCAAAATAACAAACAGCCCGGCAATCAGGTAAATCATGCCCATCACCGGCACCAGCCGTGACGCCACACGGGCGATCGACTTGATCCCGCCGATAATGACCAACCCGACCAAAAAGGCCAGCATCAGCCCATAAAGCCAGCCTTTGTCAGCCATCCATCCGGCATCGCCGCCCGTCACATTGACAAGCTGCTGATAGGACTGGTTGGCCTGAAACATATTGCCGCCGCCAATCGCCCCGCCAATACAGCAAATAGCAAACATAATCGCCAGAATATGGCCGATATAAGGGATATTCCGGTTGTCAAAAATATCGCGCAGATAATACATCGGCCCGCCGGAAATCACGTCCTTGCGTTCGGGGTTCGGGTGATGACGGTATTTGACGCCCAGCGTTACCTCGACGAATTTTGTCGCCATGCCGAACAACCCCATCAGCATCATCCACAAAACCGCACCCGGTCCGCCGATCGACACTGCGGCGGCAACGCCGGCAATATTCCCCAGCCCGACCGTCCCGGACAGGGATGTCATTAATGCCTGAAAGCGGCCAATATCGCCTTCTTTTTTGCTGTCTTTATCATCCTTGTCATATTTGCCGCGCACCACATTCAGCGCATGACCGAAATAACGGACATTGATAAAGCCCAGATAAAAAGTGAAGAATATCCCCGCCGCGGCCAGCCATATAATCAGCAGCGGAAGCTGCATCACGTCACCGGCCGAGTTGGTCACGCCGGGCAAAGGAACGCTGAAGAAAACAACGCTTGCCGCAATATCGGCAATCATTGCAAAACGTTCGTCAATCCATGAATCTATCCCGGCCATTATTATGATCCCCCCTGATGGCTGTCAGGCCTTCAGGATATTCAGCCAAAAACCCAAAGACAATAGCCCCCGGTTTTTTATTCACAAATCGGACGGGATACCGGGTGTGACGGGTGAAAGGTCGATGCCCACTGGCGCAGGGTTGAACGATCCATCCCCGATGCCTGCAAGACCCGCCCCGCATAACGGTTACAGAACTGGTCAGGCTTCATACGCGCGGCGCTGTTTGATATATTGTTGGCCAGAACCGTACGCAGCGTGTCCAGCGACCGCTCCGGCTGGTCGTGCCCGGCCTTGCGGAAATAATCGACAAGCGTTTGCTCATACCCCTGAAACATATCGGAATTGGCGCGAGTGAAATTGTGGTATGTCCGGTATAAGTTCGTGCCGTCACGAAAACGCATATTCATGCAATTCAGCCCAATCACCATCAACTCGCTATGGATGCGGATCGCCTGCTCGGCCTCGGCTTCGCTTCGTGAGTAACATTGCGCGGCCATCGCCTGTGAGGCTTGCGCCGCCACAAACAGAACCGTCAGGAAAATCATCAGTTTTTTCATCATGCCGCCACCGGGGTTTTTACAGGGTCGCCGTTAAAATGCGCCTTGATATTGTCAATTACAAGCTGTGCCATCTTACGCCTTGTTTCCATTGTTGCGCTACCGATATGCGGTAACAGGACAACGTTATCCATGGAAAACAGTGATTCAGGCACATTAGGTTCATTGTCATAAACATCAAGCCCCGCCCCTGCAAGAGATTTATTTTGCAAAGCGATCAAAAGCGCGTCCTGATCGACCACGGAACCGCGCGCAATATTGATCAGATAACCTTTTTCACCCAGCGCCTCCAAGATGCCCTCATCCACCAGATGTTTTGTTTCCGCGCCTCCCGCACAGGCCAGCACAAGAAAGTCCGATTGCGCAGCCATATCATGCAGGGACGAACAAAATTCATAAGGCACATGCGTTTTGGCAGTACGACCATGATACAGGATCCTCATGTCAAACGCCGCAGCGCGGGCGGCGATCGCCTGCCCGATCCGCCCCAGCCCGACAATGCCGCATGTCTTGCCGGACAGGCTGGTGCCAAGGCGCATAGCGCCGCCATGCCATTTCCCGACCCGGACATAGGCGTCAGCCTCGACAATGCGCCGCGCGGCGCACAATATCAGCGACAAGGCAATATCCGCCGTATCAGTAGTCAATACGTCCGGCGTATTGGTCACAACAACACCGCGCCTGTCCGCCGCCGCCAGATCGATATTATCCACCCCGACGGCGAAATTGCTGATGATCTCAAGGTTCGGCAAGGCTTCGATTAATTTGGCGCTGACCGTATTTCCCACACTTGCGACAATGCCGACAATATCGTTCTGATGCGCCTGAATGGCGTTTTCAGGGTCATGTTCGCGCCCCAGCCGCAAAACGGTAAAACCGTCTTCCAGCCCGTCCAGTCCCAAAGGATGCAGATTATTCAGTGCCAGTATGGTCTTTGCCATGTGCCTCATCCGAATCATGTAAAAAGCTTGATCTTCACAGGTTAGATATGGTTTAACGGCACGTCAACCAAGAGCGTGGGAAAGATGCCGGAAAAAGCACAGAAAAAGCTTTATATTAAAACATGGGGCTGTCAGATGAATGTCTATGACAGCCGCCGCATGGCCGATGTGCTGGCGCCGCTGGGCTATCGCCCGGTCGATACGCCTGACGATGCCGACATGATTATCCTCAATACCTGCCATATCCGGGAAAAGGCAACAGACAAGGTTTTTTCCGAACTTGGCCGCCTGAAAGAACATCGCGACCAGAAAAAAGCGCGCGGCGGCAAAATGCTGATGGCCGTGGCCGGTTGTGTAGCGCAGGCCGAAGGCAAGTTTATCATGGAGCGCGCGCCCTATGTCGATATGGTGTTCGGCCCCCAGACATATCATGAATTGCCGCAAATGGTGATGAAAGCCACCGGCGAGCGCGTTGTGAATACGGACTTCCCCGCCGAGAGCAAATTTGACGCCTTGCCGCAGGAAAATGACAATCAGGGCGTCACCGCCTTTTTATCGGTACAGGAAGGCTGTGACAAATTCTGTACTTTTTGCGTTGTTCCTTATACACGCGGCGCTGAATTTTCAAGGCCTGTCAGTCAGATAGCTGATGAAGCAAAGAAACTGGTTGAAAGCGGTGCGCGCGAGATCACTTTGCTGGGGCAAAATGTCAATGCCTATCACGGCACCGGTAAAGACGGTAAAAGCTGTAATCTGGGGCAGTTAATCGCAATACTCGCCGAAACGGACGGGCTAGAGCGCATTCGTTATACCACATCCCACCCGCGCGACATGGATCAGGATCTGATTGATGCGCATCGTGACATTGCCAAATTGATGCCGTTTTTGCACCTGCCGATCCAGAGCGGCTCCGATGCGATATTAAAAGCCATGAACCGTAAACACAGCGCCGATGATTACCGCGAAATTATCGCAAAAATCAAAAAAGCCCGTCCTGACATTGCCATGAGTTCGGATTTTATCGTCGGCTTTCCGGGCGAAACAGATGAGGATTTTGAGGCAACCATGCAAATTGTCCGCGATGTGACTTATGCTTTTGCCTATTCTTTCAAATACAGCCCGCGCCCCGGCACGCCGGCAGCAAATATGCCTATGCAAATTCACGAAAAAGTCAAAACCGAGCGTATCCAGCGCCTGCAGGATTTGCTGAACGAACAGCAGCTTGCGTTCAACCGCGACATGATCGGCAAGCGTTTTGATGTGCTGTTTGATCGCAAAGGCGCTAAAGATGGCCAGCTTCACGGACGCACACCTTATAATCAGGCAATTCACGTCAAAGCCAATCCACGCCTGCGTGGCCACACGGTTCCCGTCGATGTCACAGAAGCAAATGCCAATTCTTTGACAGGAAATGTTGCAATATTCTGAAAAATGAATTACGTATAATTCTTCGCGAGTAACCACATGCAATAAACAGGGCGCAAAAAATGACAAACAAGAAAAAAGATCCGCAGGACACACAGGGAAAAGCAACACCGGTTTTTAACAATAGCGCCCAGTCAATTGACAGTTTGCTTGCTCGTCTGGAAAAGAACCTGCCGTCTCTTCATGATACGCTGAAAATTGACGGCGAAGAGATGACCCCCACCAAGAAACAAAGGGAAATCATACGTCTGGCAAAATGCAAAAGCATCGTTTTTGTCAACGGCGCTCTGGGAACCGGAAAGACATTCTGGGCCTGCTATGCCGCTCTGGAAGGTTTGGCCGAAGGACGATTTAAACGTATTTCCCTGACGGCTCCCGCGGTCGAAGCCGATGAAAATCTTGGTTTCATACCCGGCGATAAAGATGAAAAAATGGAAGGCCACGTACTGCAGATTTTGGAGAGTATTGACGAACTAATTACCCGTCAGCTCAGAAAAGAGATGCAGGAAGCCGGATTGATCGAAATCGCGCCGCATGCCTTTAATCGTGGCCGTACATATAAAGGCACCGCCTATCTTCTGGATGAATGCCAAAATGCCTCAGCGCGGCAACTTATGACCTCGATCGGCCGTCTGGGCAAAGAATCCCTGTTTATTTATATGGGCGATTCCCGGCAAAATGACCGGACAGCTTCCGCAGCCGCGTATGATGCCTTTATGGATCGCTTTACCGCAGATCGCTACAAGGACTATATCGGACGGGTTGATATGGGCAAGGAAGACGTCAAGCGCCACCCGCTTTTGACGGCTATCATCGCCAATGACGATGACCGGCCGCTCGAAGGCTATGAGGATCGCAACGATTCAAAAATAGCTAAAGTGACAGCCGCCGCCCCTGCACGAAGCGCACCGTAATATCAATAAGTTATTTGCACCGCTGCTGATTATTTGAGATAATGGAGCATGATCATATGCGAGGTGGAAAATAACAAATCATAGCGACGCTCAGGATATTCTTGTATTTGAGAATAACCGCCTTGTCCCTTTGCTTTACGGCGAGCAAAACGCACATCTCAGAAACATCGAACAAGCGCTCGGCGTGGACATCACCTGCCGCGGCAATGAGCTATTGCTGTCCGGTGAGAGCCGCAACAAACAACAGGCGCGGGCTATTTTAGAAGATTTATGGCAGCAGGTGCAAAAGGGGCAGGACATTGACCATCACAGCGTTGATGCGGCACTGCGTTTTTTAGACAGGCAAAAGGACGATATGAACGGATCCGGCAAGAATAATGGCGGCGGCTCAGCCAAAAACGATCAGCCGACCATCACGACACGCAAGAAGAAAATCCTGCCACGGACGCCGATGCAGGCTGACTATATCGCGGCCATGCAAGAAAAACACATGGTGTTCGGGATCGGGCCCGCCGGTACGGGCAAAACTTATATTGCCGTAGCAATGGCTGTGGCCATGCTCGAAGAAGGCAAGATCGAACGTATTATCTTAAGCCGCCCGGCGGTCGAGGCCGGAGAACGGATCGGCTTTCTACCCGGTGAGATGCGGGATAAGATGGATCCTTACATGCGGCCTTTATATGACTCGCTATATGATGCCATGGCCGCCGACAAGGTTCAGAAAAAACTCGCCAGCGAAGAAATTGAAATCGCGCCTTTGGCTTTCATGCGGGGGCGGACGCTGAATAACGCTTTTATCATCCTTGACGAAGCGCAAAATGCAACCCGGATGCAAATGCTGATGTTCCTGACCCGCATGGGAGAAAACTCCCGGATGGTCATTACCGGCGACCCGAGCCAGATCGACCTTCCCGACAATAGCGGCTCCGGCCTTGTCGAAGCCAGCCATATTCTGGCCGATGAAGAGAATATCGGCTTTGTTTATTTCTCGTCACGCGATGTTGTCCGTAACAAGCTGGTTGCACAGGTTATCAAGGCCTATGAACGCCGCAAGCAATCAAAAAAAACATAGGGTCAGACTTGCTCATGTCCCGACAAAACGCCATCGAAACCGATATAGACATTGCCGCGCCTGCATGGGAAACATCCGGGCTGGATATTGCTCCCATCACCCGGAAAACGGCACACTATGTGATCGAAACTGTTCTGGCCGATCGCACCGCCACAGTCGAGCTTAGCATCGTTTTGACCGATGACCGCCATATTCAGGAGCTAAACCGCACCTATCGCGGCCAGGACAAACCAACCAATGTACTGTCCTTTCCCCAGCAGGATGATGGGTTTCCCTGTCATTTCGCGGATGATGACAGCCCTATGATCGTGCTTGGCGATGTTATTATCGCTTATGAAACGCTGGCGCGCGAAGCAACCGAGCAGAATAAGGCGCTGACCGATCATTACACCCATATACTGGTGCATGGTATTTTGCATCTGTGCGGATATGATCATGAAAATGATGAGGATGCGGCTGTCATGGAACAGCTTGAAATTAACATTCTTGCCGAAATGGGGATTGCAAATCCCTATTTTGTGTCATAATGAAGGGTGAAGAAAAGATAATGACGACAATGAAAACAAATATGACAGACCGTCCCTTGCGGAGCGATACGGACGACGATCCCTCCAGTAGCAAGGCTGTTGCACCCCGGACATCGGATAATGGCGGCAACGGCCACAGCACAAAAAGAACAAATGGCAATGGAAACGGCCATGGTGATCATGGCGGTTCTGTCTCTGCGATTCGCACATGGCTGAGATCGCTTGTCCGCAGCAAGGGTGAATCCGGCCTGCGCGAAGCCATCGAGGAATATATTGAAGAGAACGAGTCCGAAGACGGCACCTTGTCACCATCGGTTTCGGCGCATGAAAAATCCCTGTTATCAAACATATTGCAGATCCGCGAGCATAGCGTTGTTGATGTTATGATCCCGCGTGCCGATATTGTTGCTGTTGAAATCGGCGCGTCTGAGAAAGAGCTTCTATCGCTGCTGGCTGAAAAACAGTTCAGCCGTATACCGGTGTACCGCGAAACGCTGGATAATGTCGTGGGAACCATCCATATCAAGGATATTTTGTCATGCCTTGCCAGCGGCGAGAAAGTCAACATGAAATCCTTGTTGCGCGATGTTCCGATTGTTGCGCCTTCGATGCATATTCTGGACTTGCTGCTGCTGATGCGCCATGCCCGCAAGCACATGGCGCTGGTGGTGGATGAATTTGGCGGCATTGACGGGCTGATTACCATCGGCGATGTAATCGAGGATATTATCGGTGACATTGATGATGAATATGACACCGAAGACGAACCGCAAATGTCCCGCAATGCCGATGGATCGCTGCTGATCGATGCACGCATGGATATTGAAGAATTTGAGGATGAATGCGGCGCATTCGTGACCGAGGAAGAGCGCGAGCATATCGACACGCTCGGCGGGCTTGTCTTTGCTCTGGCCGGTCGTGTTCCGGCGCGCGGGGAAATATTATGTCACGAGCCTTCCGGTATCGAGTTTGAAGTGGTGGACGCCGACCCGCGCAAGATCAACCGCCTGTTGATCCGCAATCTTCCCTTGCCCGATGAAGATATTTCACCCTAGGATCGGGACAAAGGGATAATTAATGCCGTGAATAACACCCCTGATCCGCACATTGCTTTTTTGTCCGGCCTGACAGGCCGCTACAAGATCGCCGCCTTGTCGGCGCTCGCTTTTATATGCGGCGCTGTGATGGTTGCCGCGATGCCGCCATGGCATCTCTGGCCGGCGCTTATGCTTGGCTTTTCAGGGTTTTACCTGCTGCTGGCGCGCTGTGATAGCGCCCGGACATCATTTCTTTACGGCTGGGGGTTCGGTTTTGGCTATTTTTTATGCAGCCTGTCATGGATTGCCAATGCGCTGCTGGTCGAAGGCAATGATTTTTCATGGGTCTGGCCGTTGGCGATTGCCGGCCTACCTGCCGGGCTGGCGCTGTTCTACGGCTTTGCAGCCATGGCCGTTTCTCGGCTGACGGCGCGTTATGGCGGGCTAGGCTCTGGTTACGGCTACAGCCTGTTTATAGCGATATTTATGATTGCGGAATGGCTCCGCGGTCATATTTTTACAGGCTTTCCATGGAATTTATACGGCTATAGCCTTGCTCATTCCGATCCGCTTTCGCAACTGGCGGCCTATGGCGGCGTCTACTGGCTGAGCCTGCTTAGCCTTTGCCTTGCGGCGTTGCCCGGTTTTTTGATGATCTGGCAACAGCGCACGGCACTCAAAGCCGGTATTTTGTGCGGCGTCATCATACTGGTTTTTACAGCAATTGCAGGCGGGCAATATCGTCTGGCCAGATATCCGGCCACGTTCCATGACGATCTTGTTGTCCGGCTGGTACAGCCCAATATCGCACAGGAAGATAAATGGCGGGCGGAGATGGCAACAGCAAACCTCCGGACATTGCTGGATCTGTCAACCGCGCGCATGCCGGACACTATCCGCCCATATAAAACGCTAATTATCTGGCCGGAAACCGCCATCACCGACTTTGCATTGCAAAATGAAAATGCCTCGACGGCAATTTTACGCATGCTGGAGTCCTATGACGGACAGGCAACCTTGCTGAGCGGTGTCCTGCGTTATCAAGATAGTGACGATCACAGGCATTATTTCAACAGCCTTGTCGCCTATGACACCCAATTACAGCCCTTGCATGTCTTCGACAAGGCTCACCTCGTTCCCTTTGGCGAATATGTGCCTTTCGGGGATATTCTCTCGATGGTGCCTTTCGTCAACCATACCGGCTTTGTCGCCGGAGATGGGCTTGCGACAGCCGCCATAGACAGCGTTCCTCCCTACAGCCCGCTGGTCTGTTATGAAATTATCTTCCCCGGCAAGGCTGTTCTGCCCGGTGACAGGCCACAATGGATCGTCAACGTCACCAATGACGCATGGTACGGCGATAGCGGCGGCCCCCGGCAGCACTTCACCAAAGCGCGCTTCCGGGCAATCGAGGAAGGCCTGCCTGTCGTGCGGAGCGCCAATACCGGCATTTCCGGCGTGATCGACCCGCTGGGGCGGGTGGTTCACAATATACCTTTAATGACCCGCGCCGCACCCGATATCGCCTTGCCGCGCCCCCTTCCCCATGTCACGCTTTTTGCCCGATACGGCAATTTGTTATTTTGGGCAACATTGTTGTTATTGTTGCTGCCTGTTGCCTTGCACGAGGCACAGCGCATACGCCGCCCATAACGAAAATCAATCGCGCTTTGCAGAATACCTTTGTATTCATTTTATTTTGCATTATGCTGTTGCTTTGATCACTTCAAAGCAACAGCAAGACACGGTAAAGCAGCCATGGTGCGCAGAATAGACACCCCGCATCCGTTTGACGTTCACGTTGGTTACCGCGTTAAGGAAAGACGCATGTTCCTCAATCTCAGCCAGTCAAAGCTGGCTGAAGCGATTGGCGTGAAATTCCAGCAATTGCAGAAATATGAAACCGGCTTTAACCGTATCAGCGCCAGCCGCCTGTGGGAAATATGCCGTGTTCTGAACGTGTCGGCATCTTATTTCTTCGACAGCTATAAACCCGGAAAAGCAGCGCCTCTATACGGCATGTCGGACACCGTGCAAGAAGGCTTTGAACCAGAAGAAAATGTCATGACCAAAAAAGAAACACTGAAACTGGTGCGTGAATATTATGCAATACCGGACGAAAAAGTCCGTAAAGACGTTCTGAAACTGATCAGAAGCATGGCTGCCTCTGCCCGCAACGCATAGCAGGCATATCCAAAAGACACATACCTCTCCTGCTTTTCCCTTTTCATTCTCTGTGGACGGGCTATGATGAGAAGACATTAGTTAATGTCATTTTATGATAAGCGAGCTTTACCGATGAATTTCCCAGCCGAAAAATATGAGCCTATGACCAGATCATCCTCACAAAACAGCCCGGTGCAAAAAACGGCGTTAAAAGATTATGTTTTCGCCAGTGAATCCGTATCGGAAGGCCATCCGGATAAAATATGTGACCAGATTTCCGATGCGGTGCTGGATCATTATCTGGCCGCCGACCCGATGAGCCGCGCCGCGATTGAATGCGTGGCCACCACAGGCTATCTGGGGATTTTCGGCGAGGTGCGCGGCCCGGACAACATCACAAAAGACGTTATCGAAGACATCGCCCGGCGCAAGGTGCGGGATATCGGCTATGAACAGGACGATTTTCACTGGCGCGATATAACGGTCGATATCCGTGTTCACCGGCAATCCCCCGATATAGCGCAAGGTGTTGACGCGGCATCCGGCAAAGATGAAGGCGCCGGCGATCAAGGCATTATGTTCGGCTATGCGTGCCACGAAACAGATGTGCTGATGCCTGCGCCGATCCATTACGCCCATCATTTGCTGCGCCGGATAGCAGAAGACCGCCACAGCGGAAAATTGCCGCAATTAGGGCCGGATGCCAAATCGCAAATATCGCTGGAATATAAAAACGGCGAGCCGGTACGGGCAACGTCGATTGTTCTTTCGACCCAGCATGAAGAAGGGCTAAGCCAGGACGATGTACGGGATATAATCATGCCCTATATCAGCGAAACACTGCCCGCCGGATGGCTTTGCAAGCCGGATCATATCTATATCAACCCGACCGGTCGCTTTGTTATTGGCGGGCCTGTGGGGGATGCCGGCCTGACCGGACGCAAGATCATTGTTGATACTTATGGCGGCGCTTGTCCTCACGGCGGCGGCGCTTTTTCCGGCAAAGACCCGACCAAGGTTGATCGTTCCGCCGCCTATGCCGCCCGTTATCTGGCCAAAAACATCGTGGCGGCCGGTTATGCGGAACGCTGCACGATCCAGCTTTCCTATGCGATTGGAATCAGCCAGCCTCTTTCGATCTATATCAACACGCACGGTACCGGCACCATTCCGGAAATTGCCATCGAAACCGCCATCCCGCGGATTATGGATCTCAGCCCCCGTGGTATTCGGGAAAAACTGTCGCTGAACCGTCCGATCTATGCACGCACGGCGGCTTACGGCCATTTTGGACGCATGCCGGATCCCGATGGCGGATTTTCTTGGGAAAAAACCGACCTTGTGGCTGATCTGAAGAAAATCCTTAGCTAGACCGGGTCTGGAGTCGCCGTGAATTTGGAATCTGAGTCCGATGACGAGCAAAAAAGAGGCTTTTTCGGGCGGCGGCAAGGACGCCCCCTGAGCGCTGCGCGGCAGGATCTGCTCGACTCTTTTCTGCCACAGCTTGATATTCCGCCTGACGCCCTGTCCCGCGCCGGACAGCTCGATCCGCGGCAGCTTTTTGATTTTACCCCCACGCAAATATGGCTTGAGATCGGCTTTGGCAGCGGCGAACATCTTTCCTCCCTGATGAAGCGCCACCCCGAAAACGGCTTTATCGGGGCTGAACCGTTCACAAACGGCATGACGAGCTTTCTCAAGGACATCAAAGACGCCCCGCATCACCACAATATCCGCGTGTTAATGGATGACGCCATGATTCTCACCCGTGCGCTTGGTGACCAGAGCATAGACGGCATTTATGTTCTAAATCCCGATCCGTGGCATAAAAAACGTCATCACAAAAGACGTATTATCAACCCGCGTAATCTTGATGTTTTCGCCCGGATCCTGAAGCCGGGCGGCCAGATGATCATGTCAACCGATGTTCCGGATCTTGCTGAATGGATGGTCACGAAAACAATCAATCATCCGGCTTTTCGCTGGACGGCACAAAGCGCGGATGACTGGCGCAAAGCGCCGCCGGACTGGATTCCGACCCGTTATGAAACCAAACGAGCCAAGGGTGCTTCCCACATGACTTATCTGCTATTTCAAAAGAGCAGGCGCTGATGTCACCGGCGCGCCGCGTTTTTTAAGCGCCTCAACAACAGGCTCCATACCCTTCTCTTTCGCCAGATCGAGCGCCAGATCAAGCACGAGTGGTGCATAATCTTTGGTAAAGTCCACGGAAACAGCGTAAAAAGCACCTATTCCGGAATCAATAACAACTCCTGTTTCCCTGCCCTGATAAGACAGATCCGTTTGCGGATCACGGGCAAGCGACAAGGCGACATTGCACTTTTTGTTCAAAATCGCATTATATAGCAACGAGCTGCGCCTGTGATAAATAGGCGCATCAAACCCGCTTCCTTCTTCAATCACTTCATAGTTCGGATCGCCATCAGCGAACGCGCCCAAAGTCTCTTTGAAAATATCTTCATCGTCTCTTTGAATCGCTTCTAAAAGCAAATCCCGGCGCTGGTCATCGGTTAACTTGCCGGCATTTTCCTGATTCTCCTCCAACCAAAGACGATAAGAGTCTATATCCTGCGCCTGTATAACGCTTTTGCATGACTCGGTATATTCATGTGCCAACTTTGCGTCTTCCAATATCTGGTTTGCGCGCTGGAATAATTCCGTTATTTTTCTGATAATCATTCGTCCCTCCACCTAAAGCTCGGCCAACATAGCAGAAGAAGCGCGTTATGTAAAGGCTTTCGTCGCTCTGTTAAAAAAATACTTGCGTTTACCCCGTTCCCTCCTTATATTTCCCGCAAAACCCTGAATATTTCAAAGGGTGGGCCAGAGAAAGCCCGCCTTTTTTATTGCCCGAACCACTTGACGGGAAAAAGAGATGACGCCACTTGAGACAAAAATAGCCGCGATGATCGCACCGGTTCTGGAGGCACAAAGCGTCCAGCTTGTTGATCTGAGCCTGAAAGGCGGCGTGCTGCAAATTATGGCTGAGGATCCGCAGAGCCGAAATTTGGGTGTTGATCAGTGCGCTGTGATCAGCCGTGAAGTATCGGCCATACTGGATGTTGAAGACCCGATCCGCGGTGCTTACCGGCTGGAGGTCAGTTCGCCCGGTATAGACAGGCCGCTGGTGCGCTTATCGGACTATACTGATTTTGCCGGCCTTGAAGCCAAAGTCGAGCTTTCCGTGCCTCTGGATGGCCAGAAAAAGTTTCGCGGCTATCTCAAGGGAATCGAGGATGAGAGCGGAAAAGTGCTGATTGATACGGATCAAGGGTCGTTTGCGCTGGATTTCGATCATATCGACAAAGCCAGACTGGTTATGACGGATGAATTATTGAAGAAAACTGCAACCAACAAGAACAAATCCATATAAAGGAACGAGGATAACATGACTGAATTATTGCAAGTAGCCGATGCAGTAGCCCGTGAAAAAGGCATTGACCGCGACATCGTTCTGGTCGCCATGGAAGAGGCTATTCAAAAAGCCGGGCGGTCGAAATATGGCCACGACCACGATATACGCGCTCATATTGATCGTAAAAACGGCGCAATTACGCTGAAGCGCTATCGCGAGGTCGTTGAAGAGATTGAAGATGAAGCGTGCCAGTTGACGCTTGCCGAGGCACAGCGCATCAAAAAAGACATCCAGGTCGGTGAGTTCCTGATTGATGATCTGCCGCCGCTTGATTTCGGACGCATCGCTGCCCAGACAGCCAAGCAGGTTATCGTACAAAAAGTCCGCGAAGCCGAGCGTGAGCGCCAGTACCACGAATTCAAGGATCGCACCGGCGAAATTATTAACGGTGTTGTCAAACGTGTTGAGTATGGCAACGCAACGATCGATATAGGCGGCCGCGCCGAAGCAATGATGCGCCGGGATGAAAGTCTGCCGCGTGAACATCTCAAGACCGGTGACCGCGTTCGTGCTGTGATTTATGACGTCAGGCAAGAACAGCGCGGCCCGCAGATTTTCCTGTCCCGGACGCGTCCGGTCTTCATGGAAAAGCTGTTTACACAGGAAGTGCCTGAAATTTATGACGGCATTATCGAGATCAAAGCAGTTGCCCGCGACCCCGGAAGCCGCGCCAAAATCGCGGTACTGTCCAATGACTCGTCAATCGACCCGGTTGGTGCTTGTGTCGGCATGCGGGGCAGTCGCGTTCAGGCTGTTGTCAATGAATTACAAGGCGAGAAGATTGATATCGTGCCGTGGACGGAAGATATTGCCTCTTTCACCGTCAGTGCCCTCTCCCCGTCCGAAGTATCCAAGGTTGTCCTGGATGAGGTTAATAAACGGATGGAAGTTGTCGTTCCCGAAGATCACCTGAGCCTTGCCATTGGCCGCCGCGGACAAAATGTCCGGCTGGCTTCGATGCTGAGCGGGTGGGATATCGACATCATGACCGAAGCCGAAGAATCCGAACGCCGTACGGAAGAATTCACAAAACGGTCGGCGCTGTTTATTCAGGGGCTGGATGTTGATGAAGTGATCGCGCATCTTTTGGTCGCGGAAGGTTTCAGCAGTATTCAGGAAATCGCGGAAACCCCGATCGAAGATTTGAACTATATTGAAGGGTTCGAGGATGAAATCTCGACCGAACTTCAAAATCGTGCAAAAGCATGGATGGACGCACAAAAAGAAGAGCTTGCCAAAAAACAGAAAGAGCTGGGTATCAATGATGATCTGGTGACATTTGAAGGGCTTAGCCCCGATATTATTATCAAGCTTGGTGAGAATGACATCAAATCGCGGGATGATCTGGCCGATCTGGCCGCTGACGAGTTGGTGGAAATTCTCGGTGGCGACATCATGGCGGAATCAGACGCAGAGAAACTGATTATGAGCGCTCGCGCTCACTGGTTTGCCGAAGAAGAAGGCGCCGCCAATGAAGCCGAAGAGAACGCGGAAGAAAATATGGCCGAGGCTGTCGGGAACGCATGAGTAAATAAATTTACCCGGCATGTAGCATAATCGCGTAAAAAGATGTAAAAGGACTGCTTATGAGCGAAACAAAAGATAAAGAAAAGCAGACTGAAGAGAATCAGGAGAAAAAAACCCTGAGTCTCGGCAAGGGAACGTTGAGCCTGAAAGGTGGTTCAAGCAAGGCGCCTCCTGTGCAAAATCTTTCGCAAGGACGCGGCAAAACTGTTGCCGTTGAGGTGCGCCGCAAAAGGGTTGGCGGACAGGCCGCGCCTGCAACGCCCTCGCCTGAAAGCGATTCTCCTGATGATAGCACCACCGGCAAAAGCGCATTGCGGCAATTAACCGCCGAAGAACGCGAAGCCAGAATGCGCGCTTTGCAACAAGCGGAAATTGACGCGAAACGCAAAAAAGAAGAAGACGCAAAAGCCGCCAAGTCAGCAACAGACGCCGAAGCGAAAAAAGCAGCCGCGCAGGAGCCTGCCCTTAGCAAGGAAGAGCTTAGCCGCCAAAAAGAGCTGGAAGAGCTTCAAAAAATTGAAGAAGAAGAGCGCCTTAAGGCGGAAGCCGAGCGTCAGGTGCTTGAAAAGCAATTTGCTGCACCCCAGCCTGCACCTGCCCATCATAAAGGCAAGAAAGACATTTTCGCCGCCGATGCGGAGGAAGAAGAAAGTTACCGCGAGCGCATGAAAAAGCAGGCCGCGCGCAAACCTTCCCGCTCTAGCGGCGCCGATAAAAGACGCGGCGGCAAACTGACTGTCACCCAAGTCTTGAATGAAGATTATGAACGGGATCGCGGGCCGTCTCTGGCAGCCCAGCGCCGCGCACGTGAAAAAGCCCGCATGTCGATGCAAGGCGAATCTGACGCCCCGAAAAAAATATCGCGTGATGTCATTGTGCCGGAAACCATCACCGTGCAGGAACTCGCCAACCGTATGGCCGAACAAGGTTCCGAACTTGTTAAAAGCCTGATGAAAATGGGTGTGATGGCCACGATCAACCAGACGATTGATGCTGATACGGCTGAATTGCTGGTGCTTGAATTCGGGCACAAGATCAGGCGCGTTACGGATGCCGACATTGAAGCCGCCCTGATATCAGAAGACGATAACGCCGCAGATCTGCTTCCTCGTCCGCCCGTGGTTACAATTATGGGGCACGTCGATCACGGCAAGACATCCTTGCTGGACGCTTTGCGCTCGACAGATGTCGTCGCAGGCGAAGCCGGCGGTATCACCCAGCATATCGGCGCTTACCAGATCACACGTCCGAACGGCCAGAAAATCACATTTCTGGATACGCCCGGCCATGCGGCCTTCACCCAGATGCGGGCGCGCGGTGCGAATGTGACCGATCTTGTCATATTGGTGGTTGCCGCCAATGACAGCTTGATGCCGCAAACGATTGAAGCCATTCACCATGCCAAGGCTGCGAATGTGCCGATCATTGTTGCCGTGAACAAGGTTGATTTGCCGGATTCAGACCCGCAAAAGGTCAAAAATGACCTGTTGCAACATGAAGTCATTGTCGAGGATTTCAGCGGCGAGACGCAATGTATTGAAGTATCCGCACTGAAAAAACTAAATCTGGACGCGCTCGAAGAAGCTATCCTGCTTCAGGCCGAAATGCTTGAATTGAAAGCAAATCCGAACCGTCCGGCGGTCGGGGCAGTTATTGAAGCCAAGCTTGAACAAGGTCGCGGCAATGTCGCAACGGTTCTGATCCAGCATGGAACGCTTAAGGTAGGCGATATCTTCGTTGTTGGTTCTGAATGGGGCAAGGTACGCGCCCTGATGGACGATCACGGTAAAAATATCAGCGAAGCCCTGCCCGGCCAGCCTGTCGAAGTATTGGGGCTGAACGGCGCGCCGGAAGCCGGTGACCATTTTATCGTCACACAGGAAGAATCCAAAGCCCGCAGCATCAGTGAATACCGCCAGCGTAAAAAGCGTGAAGCCGCTACTGTGCGCTCGGTCGGTGCCGGATCTTCTTTCGAGCAAATGCTGGAAGCCGCCCGCGAAGGCGAAAAACAGGCATTGGGCGTTGTTATCAAAGGCGATGTTCACGGCTCGGTCGAAGCCATTGCCGGATCGCTGAAAAAGATCGAAGAAGAAAATGAGGACGTGATTATACGTGTCCTGCATAGCGGTGTCGGTGCAATTACCGAAGCAGACGTTACGCTGGCCAATGCGTCCAAAGGCATGATTATCGGCTTTAACGTGCGCGCTAACACACAAGCACGCGAAATGGCCGAACGTGACGGAATTGAACTGCGTTACTACAACGTTATTTACGATGTCATTGACGATGCCAAAAAAGTGCTTAGCGGCATGCTGGCGCCGACTGTCCGTGAGGAGTATCTGGGGCAGGCTGAAATCCGCCAGGTCTTCCGCATCACCAAAGTTGGCAACATTGCCGGTTGCATGGTCACGGGCGGCACTGTCAAGCGTGGCTCCGGCGTTCGTCTTTTGCGCGACAATGTGGTCATTCACGAAGGCCGCCTGAAAACGCTCAAGCGCTATCAGGACGAAGTCAAGGAAGTCAAGGAAGGCATGGAATGCGGCATGGCTTTTGAGAACTATGAAGACATCAAGGAAGGCGATGTCATTGAGTGCTTTGATATCGTTCAGGAAGCGCGCACAGTAGAATAAAACCGGTCGCATAAAGTCACATAACATTCCGGTTTGTTTGAAAGGGTATCGGCTATGGCGTCACAAAGACAGCTTCGCGTCGGGGAGCAATTACGGCACATGATCGCCGAAACGCTGCAACGTGGCGATTTTCATGATGAGATCCTAATTGATCAGGCTCCCGGCATCACTGTTTCCGAAGTCCGGGTCAGCCCCGACCTGAAAAATGCGACTGCCTATGTCGTTGCGCTGGGTGGCCGCGCCATGGATGAGATACTCCCCGCCCTTAACGAAGCAGCGCCCTTATTTCAAAAAGAGATTAACCGCAATGCGCGCCTGAAATTTACGCCACGTCTTGCTTTCAAGGCCGATCACAGCTTTGACGAAGCCCAGAAAATCGAAAACATCCTGAAGAACATCCATGGCCAGACGTAAAAAAGGCCGTATCATTAATGGCTGGATCAATCTCAACAAGCCGGCAGACATGACGTCGACCGATGCGGTGGCTTTTGTCCGGCGCACTCTGGATGCCCAAAAAGCCGGACATGGAGGCACGCTTGACCCGCTCGCACACGGGGTGCTGCCGATTGCACTCGGTGAAGCAACCAAAACCGTTCCTTACTGCCAGGATCGCCTCAAAACATATATTTTTGACGTGATATGGGGCGAAACACGCGATACGGATGATGCCGAAGGCACAATCATCGCCACATCACCGCATCGCCCGGCGCAAGAAGATATTGTCAAAATCCTGCCGCATTTCACCGGCATAATCGCCCAAACACCGCCGCAATACTCCGCCATAAAAGTCGATGGCCAGCGTGCCTATGACCGCGCTCGTGACGGCAAAGTCACAGAGCTGGCCCCGCGCGATGTCTATATTGAATCGCTGACACTGGAAAGCGCTTCACAAGACAAAGTGCGGCTGCGCTGCGTTTGCGGCAAAGGCACATATATCCGCGCCCTCGCCCGTGACATTGCCGCAATGCTCGGCACATGCGGTTATGTCGGCTATCTTGAGCGCGCCGCCGTTGGCGCAATGACCATCGAAAACGCGATTTCTCTTGCAAAACTCGAAGAAATTGGTAATAGTCTGCCGCCTGAGGATATTAGTGATGATATTCTCCTTCCTGTCGAGACCGTGCTGGACGACATCCCGGCTCTGGCCTTGAACGAACAGGAAGCGGCAAGGTTGAAAAACGGACAGAAACTGTCTTTTATCGCCCGGCCGGACGTGGAAAGGCTCCGCAAAGCGGGGATCGATCCGCAGGATGATCATACGGCGCTTGTAACGTTAAACGGGCGGGCGCTGGCGATTGTAACTGTGTCCGGCATCGATATTCAGCCCTTGCGTTTATTGAACACTTAAAAAAGGAGAGAACGATGTCGATTACAGCAGAACGTAAGCAAGCGCTTATCACCGAATACGCCACCAAACAAGGCGACACGGGATCCCCCGAAGTTCAGGTTGCTATCCTGACGGAACGCATCACCAACCTGTCCGAACATATGCAGGCACATAAAGGCGATGTTCACAGCCGCCGCGGCTTGTTGAAAATGGTTGCCCAGCGCCGTAAATTGCTCGACTACCTGAAAAAAGTCGAAGAGCCGCGCTATCAGGATCTGATCAAGCGCCTCGGCATTCGCCGCTGATCGCGGAATTATACTGACAATAAATATGCAAGGCGCGCCTTTCTTCAAAAGAGCGCGCCTTTTTCATTGCAGTTTTTTCTTAAGAAGCTGTTTTGAACAAGCTTTTACGGCTGATCGAGGAAATAACGCTTTTTGATCGTCCCGTTTTCAATTTCAAAAACCAAAGGCACACCGGTCGGCATTTCCGCCGCATTGATCGTTTCCGGTGTTTCCACGCCCAGTATGATCAACATCGCGCGCAACGAATTACCGTGCGCGGCAACCAATATATTTTTTCCATCATCCACCATCGGCTTTATTGTTGTCGTGTAGTAAGGGCGCACCCGGTTTTCAACAACATCTTTAAGGCATTCCCCGCCCGGCGGACGCGTATCATAAGAACGCCGCCATATATGCACTTGCTCTTCGCCAAATTCCGCGCGGGCTTCATCCTTGTTCTGCCCCGTCAGTTCGCCATAATCGCGTTCGCGCAGATCATCATGCCGGATCATGCTTTTGGTCAAAGCTTCTTGTCCGGCGGCATCCATCGCTAAAATAGCCGTATCATAAGCGCGCTTTTGCGTGCTGGTAAAAATCTGGTCGAACTTGATGCCGGCCTTGGCGACTTTTTGTCCGGCGAGCATCGCCTCATGAATGCCGTTTTCGCTAAGATCGACATCCTTAAAGCCTGTGAAACGATTTTGTTTGTTCCACTCGCTCTCCCCGTGCCGCAATAAAACCAGATAACTCATAATGCCTCTTTTACCCCTTATAACGATACTTCAAAGATGGTTTTCAACTTTACAGCATAACGCGCAGTATTACCAAAGCATAATATACAGCTGATAAGAAAAAAACATCATCGCCCTGAAAATGGCGGCACAACAATGCTTTTCCTTTGACAATACAGCATAATCATGGCATGTAAGGCACAGCCGTCAAAAGGGCGTGAAGCGCTTTCCGGTTGACTGCCGACAACGTTGTTATTCTTTGGTTACGGCGTTGCCTGTTGTCCACCGCAAGTGTATATCTTTCCTTTTTTCGGCACAATCATACGGGCGTCTGCAAAAGGCGTGCGAGATTGCATGATGTAACATAAAAAAGGAATGAACTATGTTTAATGTGTTTAGAAAAGAAATTGATTTTGCCGGTAAAAAGCTTGTGCTGGAAACCGGGAAAGTCGCACGTCAGGCTGATGCTACTGTTATGGCAACGCTGGGCGGAACAACCGTGCTTTGTGCCGTTACCGCTGCGAAAAGCATCCGCGAAGGGCAGGATTTTTTCCCGCTGACCGTGCATTATCAGGAAAAAGCCTATGCCGCCGGAAAAATTCCGGGTGGTTTTTTCAAGCGTGAAGGCCGTCCAAGCGAGAAAGAAACGTTGACATCGCGCCTGATCGACCGCCCTATTCGTCCCCTGTTCCCGAAGGAGTTTCTGAACGAAGTTCTGGTTATGGCGACTGTCGTCGCGCACGATCTGGAAAATGATCCTGATATCGTGGCGATGATCGGTTGCTCGGCAGCGCTGACACTGTCCGGCATCCCCTTTATGGGGCCGATCGCCAGCGCTCGTGTCGGATATAAAGACGGAAAATATCTGGCCAACCCCACACAACAGGAAATGGAAGGCAGCACGCTGGATCTGGTTGTTGCCGGAACGGCAGAGGGTGTTCTGATGGTTGAATCAGAAGCATCCGAACTGAGCGAAGATGAAATGCTGGGTGCGGTCATGCATGGCTGGAAAGCCTTCCAGCCGGTCATTGACGGTATTATAGACCTGGCCGAAATGTGCGCGAAAGAGCCATGGGATCTGCCTGAAAAAGACGAGGCAATCGAAAAAACCGGCGCGGAAATGAAGAAGAAATATGCCGCCGACGTTGAAAAAGCCTATGCGATTCAAGTCAAGCAGGAGCGTCAGAACGCCCTTGCCGCGCTGCGCGCAAAAGCGGTTGAAGAGTTCCGTGATGAAGAAAATGGCCTGACGGATGCGGCCATATCATCAAAATTCAAAAGCATCGAAGCTGACGTCCTGCGCGGCGCTGTCCTGAAAACCGGCAAGCGTATTGATGGCCGCGACACAAAAACCGTTCGTCAGATTGTGGCGGAAGTCGGCACATTGCCCCGCGCCCACGGCAGCGCGTTATTCACCCGCGGTGAAACGCAGGCACTGGTTGTTGCCACGCTGGGGACGGGTCAGGATGAACAGATCATGGATGCGCTGACCGGCGAATATCGCGAGCGTTTCATGCTGCACTATAACTTCCCGCCCTATTCGGTCGGCGAAGCCGGACGGGTTGGCCCTCCCGGTCGCCGTGAAATCGGGCATGGCAAGCTGGCATGGCGTGCTGTTCACCCGCTTTTGCCCGATGCGGAAACATTCCCCTACACGATCCGTACCGTGTCCGAGATCACCGAATCAAACGGCTCAAGCTCGATGGCGACCGTATGCGGTACCTCTTTGGCGCTGATGGATGCCGGTGTGCCGCTGACGCGGCCGGTTGCAGGCATTGCCATGGGGCTGATCAAGGAAGATAAAGACTTCGCCGTCCTGTCTGACATTTTGGGCGATGAAGATCACCTTGGTGACATGGACTTCAAGGTTGCCGGCACGAAAGACGGTATTACAGCCTTGCAGATGGACATCAAGATTACCTCGATCACAGAGGAAATCATGAAGATCGCTCTGGCACAAGCCAAAGACGGACGTTTGCATATCCTGCAGGAAATGGCCAAGGCGTTGGATACGGCACGTGAAAGCACCAGCGAATACGCGCCGCAAATTGTGACGCTGAAGATCCCGGTTGACAAGATCCGTGACGTGATCGGCACGGGCGGCAAGGTGATCCGCGAGATTACCGAAACCACCGGTGCAAAAATCGACATTGATGATGACGGCACAATCAAGGTTGCCGCCGTCAACCAGCAATCGATTGATGACGCTGTCAACTGGATCAAAGGCCTGACGGACGAGCCGGAGCTGAACAAGGTTTACACCGGAAAAGTCGTCAAAGTGGTCGATTTCGGCGCTTTTGTAAACTTCATGGGAAGCCGTGACGGTCTTGTGCATATTTCAGAATTGCAGGATGGCCGCACCGCGAAAACCACCGATGTTGTCAATGAAGGCGATGAAGTCAAAGTACAGGTTATCGGCTTTGACGAGCGTGGAAAGATCAAACTTTCCATGAAGCGCGTCAATCAGGAAACCGGCGATATTATCGCCCGTGACGACAAAAAAGAAGCAAACGGCTAACACCGTACGCTTATCAGTCAATGAAGCCCCTTTGACATGAAGGGGCTTCTTTTTTAACCAGACAGGATATGTTTTCATGACCTTAAAACTTCCCCGCATTATCGGCCATCGCGGCGCCTGCGCCTATGCGCCGGAAAACACGCTTGAATCGATTTTGACCGCCGCCGAAATGGGCGTGGAATGGGTCGAACTGGACGTCAAGCTGACAAAAGATGAGATCCCGATCATATTCCATGATGACACGCTGGAACGCACCACAAACGGCAGCGGCGCTGTCGCCGAAACGCTGTATGAGGATATCCGCCATCTTGAGGCCGGAAGCTGGTTCGGTGAAAGCTTCAGCGGCATTAAAATTCCGACCCTTGAAGAAGCGCTGGAAGTGTTAGTTGATCATAATCTGGGGCTTAACCTTGAGATAAAGCCCTGCCCCGGTCGCGAGAAAGTCACGGCGGAAGCGGCGCTGGATATTTTGTCGCGGGTCTGGGACGATCATGACAGATTGCTTGTTTCTAGCTTTCAGCATGTCAGTCTGGAGGCCGCCATGGATGTCGCCACAGACTGGCATCGTGGCCTGTTGCTGGATTGCGACAATCTACCGCCAAGCTGGAAAGATCTGTGTGATTACCTGCAATGCAGCACGGTCAATATCGGCCTGACCTGCACCACGCGCGAACTGGTCGAAGATATTATAGATTACGACAAGAATGTACTGGTCTATACAGTCAACGACCCGCAAGATGCGCGGCGCTTGCAAGCATGGGGAGTTGATACCGTCTTTACCGATGCGCCCGACCTTATTCAGGACGCAATCCTGACCGTGCATTAGATAGTGTAGTCACGAGAATCGAAATGTGAGAGAATCATGTCAGCAAGCAAGGAGGCTGATATGAAACCATCCCACAGACGACACGACATTTCAGACAAAGTATGGGCGTTGCTG
>SKGD01000080.1 GCA_007117665.1 Alphaproteobacteria bacterium | reverse complement strand
TTGATTCGAGCGAGCGGACAATTTCTTTGGCGCCTTGCGGATGATCTTCAACGGACAGAACCGAAATACCGTCCAGCGCCGGCAGTTCCAGCGTGGTCGTGTCGGTTCCGACTTCTTCGGTCGGTATTTCAAACCAGAATGTCGATCCTTTGCCTTTTTTGCTCTCAACGCCGATCTCACCGCCCATCAATGTGACCAGCTTTTTGCAGATTGAAAGCCCCAGCCCCGTCCCGCCGAATTTTCGTGACGTTGAGCTGTCAGCCTGCGTGAAGGGCTGGAACAGACTTTCGCAGGTTTTTTGATCCATTCCGATACCGGTATCGATCACCTCGAACCGGAGCGCCGTCCCGCGGGCAGGTGTCTCTATGACCTTGATATTCGTGGATACTTTGATGGTTACACTGCCTTTTTCCGTAAATTTCAAGGCATTCCCTGTCAAATTCATAATAATCTGGCGCAGCCTTTTCGGGTCGCCGATAATGACGAAGGGGACGGTGTTATCGATATCTTCTTTCAGGGTGACGTTTTTACCATGTACCTTGACGGACATTGCTTCGTTGATGCCATAAACAAGGGTTCGCAAAGGAACTTCAAATGTATCAAGCGCCATCTTGTCGGCATCCATTTTGGCAAAGTCCAGAATATCGTCCAGAATTTCCAAAAGGCCGCTTGCCGATGATTTTGCCGTGTTGATCATGTTTTTTGTTGCAGCCGGCAAGCTGTCTTCTTCCATAAGCTCCAGTAAGCCATAAACCGATTGCATCGGTGTGCGTATTTCATGGCTCATTGTCGCCAGAAAGTTTGCTTTTGTCTCAGCCGAGGCGTCCGCCTGTGCAACGGCATCTTTCAGACGCGCTTCAGCTTCCTTGTTCGCGGAAATATCGGTCGCCCACAAAATAAAAACATCTTCGTCATTATATGTTTGCTCCTGAATCGTCAGCTTCGCCCAGCGCTGGTTCTGGCTATTACTATCAGACACCGGCAGGACGTAATCTTTTGGCGGTACAGTCGTTTTTAGCTTTTTGACCAGCTTTTCCATTTCTTTTCCGGGCCACAAGTCAGACAGGGGCAAGCCTGTCAGGTCGGACGGCGACGCCCCATGGTTTTTTCCTTTCCAAAGGATCGGGGGGGTCATCATCCCGGCCAGCGCATAGTTAACGTAAAGGATGGTCATATCCAGCCGATCGCGTTTGACAATACAAACCCCGATGGGAATATGGTCATATATGTCTGTATGGATGGCGACCGTCATATGTGATCTCCGCGAAAGCAAAACAAGTCCCGGCAGTCTACCAGAAATCCTGATGAAAGGGGTGTGATTTTAATTTTGACAGGGGGATACGGCCTGTGCCTATATGCGACTACTATGTGACTATGGAAGACTTTTTGCATACGATCACGGTAACAGGCAAGGAGAAAAAATGACCTATAAGTTGGCCGTTGTCGGCGCGACAGGGAATGTCGGCCACGAGATTTTGAATATTTTGCACGAACGGAACTTTCCGATCAGTGACGTGGTTGCGCTGGCATCCGGTCGCTCTGCAGGCCGCGCCATCTCGTTCGGGGATGATGAGCTGAAAGTGCAAGATCTGGCACAGTTTGATTTTTCCGGCACTGATATCGTGCTGTCTTCCCCGGGGGCGAAAGTATCGGAAATATTTGCGCCGCGCGCGGCGACTGCCGGTGCTGTGGTGATTGATAATACCAGCCATTTTCGCATGGATCCCGACGTGCCTTTGGTCGTGCCCGAAGTCAATCCGGAGGCGATCGCCGATTACAAAAAGAAAAACATCATCGCCAACCCGAATTGCTCGACGATCCAGATGGTTGTCGCGCTCAAGCCGTTGCATGATCTGGCGGAGGTCAGGCGGGTCGTTGTGTCGACTTACCAGTCCGTATCCGGCGCAGGCAAAGACGCGATGGATGAGCTATTCCGTCAGACCAAGGGCGTTTACATGAATGAAACCCCGAAAGTCGATGCGTTCATGAAGCAGATCGCCTTTAACGTCATCCCGCAGATTGATGTTTTCATGGATGACAATATGACCAAAGAAGAATGGAAAATGGCGGCGGAAACCAAGAAAATTCTGGGTAAATCAATCAAAGTATGCGCGAACTGTGTCAGGGTTCCGGTCTTTATCGGTCATGCGGAGATGGTGAATGTCGAATTTGCACGTGATATCTCGGCGCTGGACGCCAAGCGCGCGTTTCGTGATGCGCCGGGTGTAACGCTCATCGATGTTGAAAGCGAGCTTGAATATGTAACGCCGCTTGAAATTCAGGGCGAAGATGATGTGTTTGTGTCACGCGTGCGCGAAGACGCCACCGTTGAAAACGGTATTAATTTCTGGTGCGTTGCTGACAATCTCAGAAAAGGCGCAGCATTAAATGCTGTGCAAATTGCCGAGCTTTTGATAAAAGAGCATTTGTAATCCCGGAGTCGGATACTCATGTGACCGGCTCGTATAAAAAAATAACGGGAGCAGGGAGCATGTACGATGAAAAAAGAGCCGTTTATTGTTGACTGGGGCGCATTCATTAGCGGGGACGCTGCGGATCACCGCAGGCTAGTTGATATTTTTTGCGCTGAAAGCGCTGGCGGGGATTGTCTAAATCTATCGCCGGGCATTGTTTTGTCCAAGGTGATCGCTCCGCGCGAAGTTTATGAAGCCTATATGGAGATGTATGACCAGTCGTTGAGTCTGGTTTCAGCGATGCGGGCAGTGATGGCCGATCCCAAACATATTAATATGATGGATGAAGCACATAGTCTGGGGTACGACTTGCCTGACTTGCAGGGGTTTTGTCAAAATGTTGAGCATTACAATGCGTTTTTAACGAGCATAAACCCTTATGATGTACGTCTTTGGGATGATGGTTATGTTTTGCTTTCAACGCGCACAGCCCGACAGTTATATGAGTTGACCTATCGTAATTGCCTGATGGTGGCGGATGTTTTTTCCGGATGTTTCCAGTCGGAATATATGCGGCATTTTTCTTTCAGGAAAAAAATCGGGATGCCTTATGACGGCAAGACAGCTTTGCAGGAAACTGTCAATGTTCTGCTGGGGATGGTGCGCACTTCTCACGAAATTTCCCGGCAAATCGAGGCCGGACGCCAGCGCCATGACTGGCCGCGATATATTGGCGGGCCTATGTTCCGTCTTTGACTTTTTCTGCCTTGAAAAGCGGTGTCTTCCGGCGCAGGGCTTTTTGCGACTGGATAAGCGCTAATTCCCGCCGCCCCATTATCCGGGTGGTTTCAAAAACGCTATAGACGGCGGATGCAGTGTGTTCCAGTGCGCTTTTGACTGGCTTCCCGTTGATCCTGTGTCCTGTGAAAAGCGCGGCAGTCATGTCACCGGCGCCATTCGGGGCGGGGTCGATTGGCAATTTAGGGGTGGCGATCTGCCAGCGATCGCGGCCTTTCCGCCCCGAGGCCAGCATTTCTATGGTACCGGGCTTTGTGTCCACGGTTTCCATGGAGGTCAGCAAAACCGTGTCGATGTTGCGCCTGTGAAGGTCATCGCAGGCCGCAAGGGCATCGGCGCGGGTGTGGATGTCGCGCCCTGTCAGATAACCAAGCTCGAACTGGTTGGGTGTGACGATCGTTGCTGATCCAGCCATCTTGTCCCGGAAAAGCTGTGCGATATCCTGCGGTACGAAAAAGCCGCGCCCCGTGTCCCCCATGACAGGATCACAGCAATAAATGACATCCGGATTACGGTTCCGTAACTTTTCCAGTGTCTGTTCAATCACCGTGCCGAGCGCCGCACTTCCCAGATAACCGGAAAGAACCGCGTTGACGCTGTCCATAGCGCCGCGGGCAAACAGCCCGTCAATAATATCCTGAAGATGGCCGGGATCAAAAACCTGCCCTGTCCACGCGCCGTAACCTGTATGATTTGAAAATTGCACCGTATCGACGGCGATCACTTCAATGCCCAGATTTTGCAGCGGAAAAACGGCAGCGCGATTGCCGACATAGCCATAGGCGACATGGGATTGTATCGATAAAATGACAGGTGACGGACGCGGGGCGGTCATTGCTGGCGCAGGGAGTCAATGCCGAACCTGCAGGCAAGTTCATCAATCAGGTAAGCCAGCAGGTTGCCGGATTTTTTCTGCGGCGCAGCGCCGTCTATCGCGGCATCGTGCAGGATAATTTCCTGCTTCACATTTTCCGCGACTTCTTTCCTGATGGCGTCAAGATCGACTCCTTTCATGACAGAGGCGTGCAGCTTGTTCAGCAGCTTTTCTTCCGCGGGGTGAAGTTCACCGTCAATATAGGCCAAAAGCCGTGCGAAATAGACAACCTGACCGCGATAAACAGGCTCGTTGATATAGGGCAGCAAATTGGCGACATCCTGCGGGCTTTGCAGATCCTCGGTCAGAATCGCGTAATATTCGTCTGGCATGCCGGCGCGTGCGCGCATATTGCCGAACATTGTCAGTAAATAATCTTTTTCGTCCTGATGGATGATGCCATCCGCATGCGCCATGGCCACGACACAGCGCCACATGTAAAGCTTGCTGATGCTGAAATCCACGCCTGTCTGGTTAATTGGTGCGTTCATCTTGTTTTGAATCCTTGGCAGGTTATTTTGCTGTCAAAATATGGCAGTATGACCATGATGTGCGCCAGTATATTATAGATTGGCCCGTAAGAAAATTATGAATTGTGACCGATCAATCATGTGTGACCAGAAGAAACGCCGGATAACGCCGGAACAGCATTATATTCTGCGCCAATGTGGTACAGAGCCGCCTTTTTCATCCCCGCTAAACCACGAAAAACGGGCGGGGCGGTATTTGTGTGCGGGATGTGGCGCGATGTTGTTCGATGCGGCGCAGAAATATGAGTCAGGCTCCGGCTGGCCGTCATTCAAAAGCCCCGCCGGACAGGCTTTTATCGGTGAGCGAGACGATAACGCGCATGGCATGGTCCGAGTGGAGATTTATTGCACGGCATGTGACGGGCATTTGGGGCATGTGTTTGATGACGGCCCGCCGCCGACCGGCAGGCGTTATTGCATCAACGGACTGGCGCTGGTCTTTATGCCGGATGTACAGGATGAAGAAAAGTAAGGGACTGACTTTATTTAGGGTTTGAAAAAAGCCGCTCAGGTTTTATGATGGTCGTCCGTTGAATGTCAACAGCAAGCGAGTTTTCATGAGTGATCCGGGAATAAAACGTGCGCGCCCTTTATCGCCGCACCTGCAGGTTTATCGCCCCCAGATGACATCCGTCATGTCGATTTTGCACCGTGCGACCGGTTATGCGCTGGCCGTCGGGACGATAATGATGGTCTGGATGTTACTGGCGGCTGCGACCGGCGCCGACGCATTCACGGTGTTTACGGATTTCTGCGCCAGTGCGCTTGGACAGGTCATGCTGTTTGGCTGGTCTGTGGCGCTGTTTTATCACATGAGTAACGGTATCCGTCATCTGATATGGGATACGGGTTATTTATTCAAGCTGAAGAATGCCTATCGCGCCGGCTATGTCGTTTTGGGCATGACAGTCGTGATGACAGGCTTGTTCTGGCTTTGTGTGTGCGTCTGGTCATAAGGGAGTTAGCGTAATGGCAAAAGACAGGATCGAAACGCCTTTGGCACGTGCGCGCGGACACGGATCAGCGCGGGACGGGGTGCATCACTGGTTTATGCAGCGTGTCACGGCGATCTCCAATTTGTTTTTGATGATCTGGCTTGTCTGGTCGGTCGTGACAATGGCGAGTTGGTCGCATGCTGATTTTACGACATGGTTGGCAATGCCGGTGAATGCGGTGCTGATGATTTTGGCTGTGATTTCGGTGTTTTACCATGCGGCGCTGGGGTCACAGGTCATTGTGGAGGATTATTTCCATCATGAAGGGCTGAAAATCGTAAAGCTTATCGGCATGAAATTATTTTTTGCCGGGGCGGCGGTCGCCTGTATTTTCGCCGTCCTGAAGGTCGCGCTGGGCGGATAAACGCGTTTTAATGATAAAGGAAATGTGACGGATTATTATGACACAAAGTTACCAGATCATAGATCATGAATATGATGTTGTTGTTGTCGGTGCCGGCGGCGCGGGGTTGCGCGCGGGGTTCGGATGCGCCGAGAAAGGGTTGCGGACGGCAATTATATCCAAGGTCTTTCCGACCCGTTCACACACGGTCGCTGCACAGGGCGGGATCAGTGCCGCGCTGGGCAATATCGAAGAAGATGACTGGCGCTGGCACATGTATGACACCGTCAAAGGATCGGATTGGCTAGGGGATCAGGATGCCATCGAATATATGTGCAAAGAAGCCATTCCGGCGGTGATCGAACTGGAACATTACGGCGTGCCGTTCAGCCGTACACCGGAAGGAAAAATTTATCAGCGCCCGTTTGGCGGTATGACGACAAATTTTGGCAAGGGGCGCGCCGTGCGGACGTGCGCGGCGGCAGACCGGACGGGGCACGCGATTTTGCATACGCTTTATACGCAGGCCTTGCGCCACAAGGCGGAGTTTTTTATCGAATATTTCGCGATTGACCTGATCATGGGTGAAGATGGCGAATGTCTCGGCGTGATGACGTGGAATCTTGATGACGGCACGATCCACCGTTTTCGCGCGCACCAGACAATTCTGGCCACGGGCGGTTACGGGCGGACTTATTTCTCCTGTACCAGCGCCCATACATGCACCGGTGACGGCAATGCCATGGTTTTGCGCGCCGGTCTGCCGTTACAGGATATGGAATTTATCCAGTTCCACCCCACCGGCATATATGGTGCGGGATGCCTGATTACCGAAGGCGTGCGCGGCGAGGGCGGTTATCTGACCAATGCGGAAGGCGAACGCTTTATGGAACGCTACGCGCCCTCCGCCAAAGATCTGGCCAGCCGCGATGTCGTCAGCCGTTCAATGACTATCGAGATCCGCGAAGGGCGCGGTATTGGGTCGGACAAGGATCATATTAACCTGCATCTGGAACATCTTGACCCTGAGGTTATTCATTCGCGCCTGCCCGGCATTGCCGAAACGGCGCGCATTTTCGCCGGTGTTGATGTCACGAAAGAGCCGATCCCGGTTTTGCCCACCGTTCATTATAATATGGGCGGCATTCCTACCAATTATAAAACCGAAGTGATTAACCCTGATGCCAAAGACCCTAACCGCGTTGTTCCGGGATTGATGGCAATCGGTGAGGCTGCTTGCGTATCGGTTCACGGGGCGAATCGTCTGGGGTCGAATTCGCTTCTGGATCTTGTTGTGTTTGGCCGCGCGGCGGCAATCCGGGCGGCGGAAACCGTGACGCCGGGCGCGCCGCACAGGGCGCTGAAAGGCGGTGATAACGGCAGCAAGGCACTGGATCGGCTGGACCGGACGCGTCACGCCAAAGGCGATACGCGCGTGGCGGCGCTGCGTCTGGAAATGCAAAAAACCATGCAAAATCATGCCGCTGTGTTTCGTGATGGTGCGGTTCTGCAGGAAGGATGCACACGTATTGATGCGTGTTTTGCCCGTAAAGACGATATTCAGGTCACAGACCGCTCGATGATTTTCAACACGGATCTGGTCGAGGCGCTGGAGCTTGATAATTTGCTGTATCAGTCGGTGGCAGCGATGCATTGTGCGAATCATCGTACCGAGTCGCGCGGCGCACATGCGCGGGAAGATTATAAAGAGCGTGATGATAAAAACTGGATGAAACACTCAACCGTCTGGGTTGATGGCAAAGGACAAGTCGCGCATGGCGCGCGTCCGGTTATCTTGACGACGCTGACGAACGAGATTGAACCGATTCCGCCCAAGGAGCGTGTCTATTAGGCGCGTCTTATAAAACGGCTTCACTTTTTGTAAGGAAAGCCATATCCTTGTAACTGCAAATTATAAAAGAGATTTCTGAAATGGCACAATTTACCCTGCCGAAAAATTCAAAAGTTGCAAAAGGGAAAAGCGTCGATGTAACAACGGCGCAGACGCAGCGTGCTAGAACATTCAAGGTTTATCGCTGGAACCCGGACGAGGATGATAATCCGCGTCTGGATGAATATACGCTGGATCTTGACCAGTTTGGGCCGATGATTCTGGATGCGATGATCTATATCAAGAATGAGGTCGACAGTACCCTGACATTTCGCCGTTCGTGCCGTGAAGGCATTTGTGGATCATGCGCCATGAATATTGACGGGACGAACACGCTGGCTTGTACCAAGGCGATTGACGATGTGAAGGGCGATGTGAAAATAACGCCCTTGCCGCACATGCCGGTGGTTAAGGATCTTGTGCCCGATCAAAAGCATGCAATCGCGCAATATAATGCGATTGAGCCGTGGCTGAAAACCGATTCGCCGCCGCCTTCGCGCGAACGTTTGCAAAGCCCCGAAGATTCCGACATGCTGAACGGTAAGGACGGACATGGTCCGGCGGGCTGTATTTTGTGTTTTTGCTGTTCTACATCTTGCCCCAGCTATTGGTGGAACGGTGATCGTTTCATGGGGCCGGCGACATTGATGCAGGCACATCGCTGGATTGCTGATTCCCGCGATGAAGCAACCGGGGAGCGGCTCGACCAGCTTGAAGATCCGTTCCGTTTGTATCGTTGTCATACGATCATGAATTGTACGAATACGTGTCCGAAAGGGTTGAACCCCGCAAAATCCATCGCCGAGATCAAGAAAATGATGGTCACGCGTAAAGCCTGAATAATTATCACACCAACAAATGTGAGGTCATAATGCTAGAAGTTGAATTTCCTGTTATTGTCACATTCCTGTCGGCAGCGCTGGCTTTTGTCTTGGGAATGCTCTGGTATCATCCCAAAGTGCTGGGTGAAAAATGGATGAAAGCGCGCGGCAAAGGTGAGGCGCCTGTGAAAATGAATGTGCGTTCCTTGTTTGTTGTTTTAATTTTGTGGACGCTGGCGGCCTGTTTTTACAGTTTTCTTGTCGATATTATGATGATTAAAGATGTGCCTGGCTTCTTTGCCCTGTCTTGCCTTTTGTGGGTGGCCTTTGCTATGCCGCCTTTGGTGATGGGAATGCTGTATAATGACCATTCTCTCGAGGCCGTGTCGATTGATGCCTCTTACCAGCTTGCCGGCTATTATATTTTCGCGCTGATGCATATTATTGCCGGTGCTCTTTAGCGGCGGTTAACCTTACTGCTGCTTATAAACGCCAACGCCGCCCCGGTTTTAGCCAAGGGCGGCGTTGTTTGTTTCTTCCCGCTTGATATTACAGGCGCAGATTGCTGTTGGTATTACAATCCATGCGCGTCATGACGATCTGGTCTGTGGCCAGCTTTGTCAGATACATTTTGCATTTTGAATTAGCATGTAAAACACGTTCGGTCAGATTCGTGCGATAAGGGTTGTAGGCCAGGCTGAACTCATGCATGTCGAGATCGACCACCGCCGTCCGTCCGTAAGGATTGATCGTTGTGCCGGTGATTTTTATCTCATTTTCATAGCCCGGAATCGTGCGCTTTTTATGCTCGACCATATTGATATTGTCCCATTTCCCAAGACGGTCATGGCTGGCCAGCCTGTAATGGGGCGTTACGGGATAACGATAGGCATAACCGTAATAAGGGCGCGTATGTGTAACGGCATTCCATCCGGGATGAAATTCAAGCTGTGCAACGCGCCGTTCAATGACGGCATTTTCCGCCGTTGACCGGTTCAGGAAATTCCGCGTAGCTGTCAGGCTTGCGCTGTTCATCGCATCCTGTTTGGCGCTGACAAAGTTATGAATATCGGTGACGGTCATGCGGTTTTCTGTGGCCTGCGCCTGCGGCATGACCAAAATCATGACTGCGAAAAAAGATAATAATAGTTTCATATTTTCCCCTCTGGTTTTGCGTTTGAAAAATAACCCAGACAACTATTAGGCGGTAAAAAAGTTACCATAATGTAAATCGCATTAATGGCAGCCTGTGTTTAAAGGCTGCCATTAACGATTACGGGAGGAAAATTTTTTTTCAGGCCTGCTCTTCGTAACTTATATCCGTGTGACAGGCGCTGCCCTGTGAAACAGCTTTGTCGTCGGTTATTTTATGCAAGGTACGACAGGTTGTGCGACTGATGAATATTCTGGGGGATGTATTTTGTGATCCGACAGGGTTGATCATCATGCCGCGTTCGGTCATGACGTCAATGGACACAGCCTGCTTGTTATCCTGATCGTAAGCCACGCTGAGCGTATCGATCGCTACTTTGTAATCCTTGATCAGATGCGCCCCCTGCAGATAGGAATTAATATAATCCGCCTTGGTTAACTGCATGGCCGGGCTTTTATCATCCATGCCTGTGGTTTGGTCTTTGACGGTGACCAGAAATGTCGCTTCGTCGCTGATATGGGTGTGCAGGAACTGAACCAGCTCGCCATGATTGCCTTCCCGGTTGATCAGCACCGCCAGCATATCATTCTTGCCGGCGATCATGTCTGTCACGTCATTATGCGGGGCGTTTTGCGCGGCGCGTGCCGGAAGAACGGCATTGTAAAGAAAAAGAACGATTAAGGTTGCGTATAATATTTTAAGCATGTGTGTCTCCCGCCATTTTGTCCTGTGTTTTACTCTTTTTTTTGCCACATTGCCCCGCTTTTTTGGGATAGAGTTGTGGGCGCTGGTAGCAAAAAAGTTAATGTGTCATTAACACAGTTATGTAAATGGTGTCCAGCTTGTTTTGTAAGTCTTTGATCCGGATGTTTGTTTAGGGGCAAAACTCATAGCTTTCATGCAATTCTGTGGCAAAACAAAAAGAAAGGAGCAAATTTTTCACGCGCGGGACATGCCAAAGCATATTCAAGCGGGAAAAGTGATGCTAATTTCTTTTTGTTTTGTCACCCGAAAGGGCGCGGCGCGCAGAATGGATGAAAGCTATGAGTTTTGACCCTAATGGATAGCCATAAACCGCACACAGAAAAAATCAATCGCCCTTCGGTCATCGCCTGGAGCTTTTACGACTGGGCGAATTCGGCGTTTAGCACGGTGGTGATCACGTTTGTGTTCAGCGTTTATTTTGCCCAGTCTGTTGTCGGGGACGATGTGCGCGGCAGCGCGCTTTGGGGCTATGCGATCGGTTTGTCGGGACTGTGTATTGTCTTGCTCAGCCCGGTTTTAGGGGCGGTGGCCGATCATTACGGCGCGCGCAAGCGCTGGCTTTTGTTTTTTTCGATTTTGTGTATTACGGCGACGGCCTGCCTTTGGTTCTCGCCGCCCGCTGCCGATCAATTGACGATTTTGCGCGTTTTGGCGCTGGTGGCGCTGGCTAATATCGGGTTTGAGCTTAGCTGGGTGTTTTATAATGCCATGCTGCCGCATATTGCGCCGCCTGATAAAATAGGCCTGATCTCCGGCCGTGCGTGGGGGATGGGCTATGCCGGGGGGCTGACCTGCCTGGCGCTGGTTTTGTTTATGCTGGTGGGGCTGGGCGATGTTGCGCCGTTGCTGGATTTGCCGCGGGATCATGCCGAACATGTCCGCGCCGGTGTGTTGCTGGCGGCTTTGTGGTTTTTTCTTTTCATGTTGCCATTGCTTTTCCTGACCGATGATAATACCCGCACGGGTCGCAGCATGGCCGAAGCGGTCAGTCTTGGGCTGGGGCAGCTCAAGACAACATTGGTGAATATTCGCCGCCATGCCAATCTGGCGCGGTATCTGGTGGCAAGCGCGCTCTATCGTGACGGGCTGAACACCTTGTTTGTCATGGGCGGGATTTATGCGGCGGGCACGTTCGGCATGGCGTTGCACGAGGTTCTGATCTTCGCTATAGGGCTGAATGTGACGGCCGGAACCGGCGCGGCGCTGTTTGCGCTGATGGATCATAAAAGCGGCTCACGACGGACAATCCTTGTTTCGCTTGTGGCTTTGATGATATTGGGAACGGGTATTTTGCTGGTCGATGATAAAATGTTATTTATCGTTATGGCGCTTGCGCTGGGGCTGTTTATCGGGCCGGTACAGGCCGCCAGCCGGACAATGGCGGCGCGGCTCAGCCCGCCTGATATGGCGGCGCAGACATTCGGGCTATATGCCTTTACCGGCAAGTCAATCTCGTTCATCGGCCCTTTGATGTTCGGGTTGGCGGTTGATATCTTCGGAACCCAGCGGGCGGGCATGGCGACGATTTTGCTGTTCTGGGCACTGGGGGCGGGGTTGATGATAAAAGTCAGGGAGCCGGATTGAGGAAAACCATGAAACCGGACATTACAGAGCGATTAAGCACGCATTTTGACGAGCGCAGCGGCGGGCAAAGCCCGTCAATGCTGGTGATTCATTATACGGATACGCGCGATCTGGCCGAAGCCGAAGATTTCTTTCTGGGGCGCGTTGCGCATCCTTCGGGCGGGCGGGTCAGCGCCCATTACATGATCGATATGGACGGCACGACAATCCGTTACGTTGCCGAAGATAAGCGCGCCTGGCATGCCGGGGTGTCTTACTGGCAGGGGGATCGTGATATTAATTCCTGCGCGATCGGGATTGAACTGGTCAATCCGGGGATGAAATATGGCTACCGCCCTTTCCCCGACCGCCAGATAAAGGCCTTATGCGCGTTGGTGACAGACATATTCCGCCGCCATGCCATTCCGCCGACGCGGGTTTTGGGGCATTCCGATGTCGCGCCGGATCGCAAGACAGATCCGGGCGCGTTGTTTGACTGGCAAGCGCTGGCGCATGCGGGGATCGGCCTGTGGCCGGATCCGAATCAGGATGATTTCGACCAAGGCGCGATTTATGCTGCCGATCCGGTACAGGCGCAAGCGGCGTTAACCGCTTTGGGATATGATCCGGAAGCATCCTATGCCCATTTGTTGCGGGCGTTTCACTGTCACTACCAGCCCGCCAGAGCTGCTGAAAAAACTCTGGATCATCAGGGCGCGGCGCGTTTGCAATGGTTGCTGCGTCATCAATAATTTGAATTTTTCACGATCCTGGGTCATAGTGGCGCGGCCAGAAGGCCGGATGGCTGCGGCCTGCCTTTCAGGCAGGGCGAGGAAAGTCCGGGCTTCAGGGAAAAACGGCGCCGGGTAACGCCCGGGGGGCGCGAGCCTACGGAAAGTGCAACAGAAAACATACCGCCTTTCTTCGGGAAGGTAAGGGTGAAATGGTGCGGTAAGAGCGCACCGCGCGACCGGCAACGGAAGCGGCATGGTAAACCCCGCCGGAAGCAAGATCAAATAGGGGGCGCACATGATGTTTTTCCCCATCGTGCCCCGGGTCGATCGCTTGAGGTTTTTGGTAACAAAAACCCTAGAGG
>SKGD01000005.1 GCA_007117665.1 Alphaproteobacteria bacterium | reverse complement strand
CGGGATTCATGGTGACATGCTCGCGAATGACGTTATGGGCACCGATCACAAGCCGCGACGCCTCCCCTTCATATTTCAGATCCTGACAGCGCGTGCCGATCGAGGCAAAAGGGAATATTTCTGTTCCCGTGCCAATATGGGTAATGCCGTCAATAACGACATGGGGGTGAACACGGACATGATCGTCAAGTGTCACATGCGGGCCAATGACACAATATGCGCCGATACGGACATCATGCCCGATTTTGGCGCCCTCTTCGATAATGGCCGTGGGGTGAATCAACGCTGTGGAAGTCATATAAACCTTGTGATGTTGTAAAAAGATATGGAGAACGCCCAAGGCGCAGCCCCCGAGACATGACTATAAGTCCCGCACCCCGGCAAACCAAATCACAGTTTGTTGCGACAAATTACAAAAACCGTCCCGGGAGAGATCATAAAAAATCAGGCTTCATCGCGATCTTCAACGATCATCGCGCTGAACGTTGCCTCGGCGCAAAGCTTGTCGCCAACACGTGCCTCGCCCCGAAACTTCCAGACTGTCTTGCGGCTTTGCACCTTTTCGACATGGATATGCATGGCATCGCCCGGAACGACCGGCTTGCGAAAGCGCGCTTCGTCAATCGTCATGAAATAAACCAGATTGCCGGCTGTTTTGTTTTCCAGCGTTTCGACCACGACAATCGCCGCCGTTTGCGCCATGGCTTCGATAATCAGCACGCCGGGCATGACCGGAATTTTTGGGAAATGTCCCATAAACTGAGGCTCGTTAACGGTAACATTCTTAAGGCCGATAGCGCTCTGTCCGGGGATAAGCTCCAAAATACGGTCAATCATCAAGAACGGATAACGATGCGGTATCATTTCCTTGATGCGGTTAATATCGATGCTGATCGGTTCTGCGTCACTCATGCTTTGCCCCTTATTATTTTTATTTTTTATCCTTTTTCAGCAAACGTTTCAATAAGGCTGTCTGCTTCATAAAATCTTTTATCGGCATGGCCGGTGAGCCGAGATATTTCGCCCCGGCCGGCACATCGCGCATCACCCCGGCTTTTGCACCGATTTGTGCGCCTTTGCCGATCTTCAGATGCCCCGCCAGCCCGGCCTGCCCGGCCAGAACGACATAATCCTCTAATATCGTGCTGCCGGAAACACCGCTTTGTGACACAAGCACACAATATTTGCCGACTTTCACATTATGGCCGATCTGCACCAGATTATCGATCCACGTGCCGCGCCCAATGACCGTATCAGGCCCCGCACCGCGATCAATCGTGGTATTTGCGCCAATCTCAACACTATCCTCGATAATGACACGCCCAAGCTGGGGAACGCGAACAAAGCCGGACGGATCCATTGCAAAGCCAAAACCATCCTGTCCGATGCGGCATCCGGCATAAATACGGACATGATCGCCAATCAACGCATGGGTCACTGTTACATTACTGCCAATCCGGCATCCCTGACCCATCTCGACACAAGACGCAATAACCGTATTGGCGCCGATCCATGAATCGCCGCCGATCCGCGCGCCCTGACCGATCACCGCACCGGGCTCTATGCGGCAGCCTTCGCCGATCACCGCATCGGGGTGGATATGAGCCTTGTCCGATATCTCCGCAGGCGGCATGGCATCGGGATAAAATGACTGCGCCGCCAGAGCATAAGACCGATAAGGAGAAGGCGAAATCAAAAGCGCCATGCCGTCCGGCGCATGAGGTTTCATTTCCGGTGCAATGATGCAGGCCGCCGCACGGCTTTCGCCAAACTGCGCACGGTAGCGTATATTATCAAGAAAGCTGAGATGACCCGCGCCAGCCTGATCCAGTGGCGCCACATCACAAACCGGCAGAGAAGGATCGCCGGATACCAGTTCCGCCCCGCACAGCGCCGCAATATCAGCGATCGTTTTTTCCGGTGAGCGGATGAAAAAGCGCGAATCTGCCATATTTTTTCTGTGCCCCGCGCAAATGCGGGGTCCTTCCCGAAAAAGTAATTGTCACTGCGCGACTTTAAGGGTTACTTCCTGCAGCTTGGCGTCCAGTGCTTTCATCACAATATCGGTGATGTCCATATCGCTGCGCACCGATATAACATTTTGCGTCGTCAGAACCAGATCATACCCTTTTTCTTCGGATATTGCGCTGACGATGGTGGAAACTTCCTCGCGCATTTTACTCAAGGCCTCGTCCACAGCCGATTCCAGCGCACGCTGCTTGCCTTGCACCATGGCCCGCGCCTCCATGACTTTATCCTCGAAAGCATCGCGTTTCCGGACGAAATCTTCCTCTGACAAAGACTCGCCGCGCGCCATCAAATCTTTTTCCTGCGCGAGTAAATCCTGTTCGGCCTTTGTGAAATCCTTTTGATAGGCTTCGCGCTTTTTGTCGATTTGTGCCTGAATGTTTTTTGCCGCAACAGATTCATTCATCAAAAGCTGAACATCAACAACCGCAATTTTGGCTGTCTGCGCCACCGCGGGAGCCGTAAAGACCATCATGCAGAAAAGTCCCAAAACGGCAAATATATGTGCCTGTAAAAGCTTGTTCATCGTAAAACCCGAACCCAAATATGTTGATAAATTAAACACGCAATCCCGGATCAGAACCTTGTCCCGAAATTAAACTGGAAATGTTCCGTCCGGTCATATTTTTCCTTGATGTAAGGACGCGAATAATCAAGACGGATCGGCCCCAAAGGCGACCGCCATGAAATACCGACACCGGCTGCCGCACGAATTCTGTGATTATCAACCGTATCGCCCCCGGAAAGACCGTCCGTATGCCACAAAGAGCCAAAATCGGTAAATCCGTGCCCCAGAACGCCAAGCTCATCCGGGAAGCCGATCGGGAAGGACATCTCGACCGTCCCGCGATAAAACAGGTTCCCGCCCAAGGCATCGCGTGTTTCAAGATCTCGCGGCCCGACACCGGCGGAACGGAAGCCGCGCAGATTTGTACCGCCCAGGAAAAACCGTTCATTGATCTGGACATTTTTGCCAGCAATCCCGGTCATCGCGCCCGTCTCACCCAGAACATTAAAGACCCACTGGCTGGCTATGGGATAGAAATAAGACGACCCCAAACGTCCGGACACATAACGCGCATCGCCGCCCAGACCGGCAATCTCAGTATCCAGCCAGCCATACAGGCCGCTGGTCGGGAAGATAATACTGTCACGGGAATCGTATGTCAGGCGCTGGGACACAGCCGATGTTACACGACGCCCTTCCTGATCCTTGATGAACCGTGATGCGTCATCGCGAACATTGCGTATTTCATTGCGTTCAACCCGGTAACGCAGTTGCTGGCGCCACCGGTCTGACAATGGATAACCGATGCGCAACGCACCGCCTGACTGGCGCTGGTCGAACGAGCTTTCGCGTTGCAGATCACGCGTGATATGAAACGCGTCAAACCCGGCGGAAAAATCCCGGTTCATGAAATATGGCTCGGTGAAAGAGAAGTTAAATTCCTGTCTCCGCCCGGCGAACATACCGGCAATCAGCATATCCTGCCCCTTGCCGAGAAGGTTTCTTTCCCGGATCCGAATATCAGCCAGCGGCCCGTCGGCGGTTGAAAAACCCGCCCCAAGCGAAAGCTCACCGGTTGATTTTTCAGTCACGTCAACCTCGACCACCGTCCGGTCGGGGGAGCTGCCCTGAACCGGCCGGATGTCAACCGTTTCAAAAAAGTCCAGATTACGGATATTTTGTTCCGATTTTTCAAGCTTGGAACGATTGAACGGATCACCTTCGACCAGTTCAAATTCACGCCGGACAACTTTATCAAGCGTTCTGACATTGCCGCGAATATCGATCCGCTCGACAAAAACGCGCGGTGTTTCGTTGATCGTAAAAATAATGTCGACAGTGCGCGCTTCACGGTCACGGCGAATTTCAGGACGGACGCTGACAAAGGCATATTGCCGGTCGCCCAGCGCATCAGTCATCCGGTCGATGGAGCGTGTAACCTCATCGGCATTATACCACTGCCCCTTGGAAAAGGTGATATAGGGCTTAAGAACCGTCGCGTCAAAATGGCGCAAAGACGCGTTAATTGACACCTCACCGACCCGGTAACGCTCTCCCTCTTCAAGCGTAAAAGTCAGGAAAAAATGATCACGATCGCGGGAAAGCTCCGCCACAGCGGAAACAACGCGAAAATCGGCATAGCCCTGTGCCAGATAAAAACGGCGCAGCAATTCTTGGTCAAAACCGAGGCGATCCGGGTCATAACGATCGTCAGACGTCAAAAAGCGATACCAGCGCGCTTCCTTGGTGCTGATCTCGCTTCTCAGCTTCGCATCAGTATAATGCCTGTTGCCGACAAACCGGACGCTCCGGACTTTTGTGACCGGGCCTTCCGTTACCTCGAAAACCAGATTGACGCGATTTTGATCCAGTTGGATGATTTTCGGCTCGATACTGGCAGAAAAGCGGCCATTACGCTGGTAAAGCTGGTACAAACGGTTAACGTCAGACTGCACCCGCGTTCTGGTCAGAACATGACGGGGGCGCAACTGGATCTCGGCCATCAAATCTTCATTTTTCAGCTTATCATTGCCTTCAAAGACGATCTGGCTGATGACCGGATTTTCAAGAACGGTCACCTCAAGCGTGTTCCCCGCGCGCTGGCGCAGCGTCACATCGGCAAATAATCCTGTCGCAAAAAGGCTTTTCAGGGCTTTGTTGAACGTATCCTGATCCATCGGGTCGCCAACGCGCACATCCAGATAGGTCAGAATAGTCGCCGGATCAATCCGTTCCGCCCCGACAATCTCGATATCCCGGATTGTCTGTTGCGCCTGCGCGTCCTTAACCGGCGCGCACAAGATCAGGCTAATGACAAAAAGCGCTGCAAAAGCGCCGAAAACACGCAATCCTGAAAACATACTGAAATTTCTCTTGTTATAAACCGGTTGGACTATACAGCCTGTCGATCTATAACACAAGCTGTACGATGTCGTTCAGATTAGCAAATAGCATGATGCCAATCAATATCACAAGACCCAACCGGAACGCATATTCCTGTACCTGATCCGGGATCGGCGCACCGCGCACCGCCTCAGCCGCGTAAAACACCAGATGACCGCCATCAAGCATCGGGATCGGGAACAGGTTAATCAGCCCCAGATTGATCGATAACAGCGCCGTAAAGGTGATCAGCGCAATTAATCCGGCCTGCGCCATATCCCCGGCGATTGCCCCGATACGGATAATGCCGCCCAACTCAGTCGCACTGCGCGTGCCGGTAAACATCTGCCCTAGCGCCGTCAGGGTGCTGGTCGTGATATTAACTGTCTCGGCTATCGCCGCCCCGACCGCCTGAACCGGGCCATGACGCAGTAATGCGCTGTCAACGCCGCCGGAAAGATTCAAAATAACATGATCCGGATCCTCGCTATCGATCAGACTTTGGTTAAGATCCCTGACCGGATGGACAATCCAGACATCGTTTTCTCCGCCTCCTGCCAGCCTTATCGGGAAGGTCGTGTCCATGCGTTCGGTTAGCGCCGCGCGGATAGCCGCTTTATCTTCGAGCGCCACGCCGTCAATTTCGATGATCGCATCCAGCATCAGACCATGACCGGGATTGATAATGCCCAGCAAGCCGCGTGAATGGCGGAACCCGTGGTGATCCTGATCAATGCTGCGCTGGGGTGCGGCAATAATTTCAACCTCTTCCCCGCCGCGCAGAACGGTAAAACGCCGCTCCGTATCCAGACCGATCATCACCGCCCGGCGTATTTGCTCAAAGCGATGAATAGGCTTGCCGTCTATGGAAATAATTTCATCATGGGGCTGGAAACCGGCTTCATCCGCAGCCGTGCCGGCAATCACCGAAGCTGCCACAGGCGGCGTAACCGGCTGGCCGTAAGACATATAAAGCCCCGCCAGCAAGATAATCGCAAACAGGAAATTAATCGCAGGCCCCGCAAAAACAACGGCAGCGCGCTGGCCGACCGGCTTGGCGAAAAAGGCTTCACTGCGCTCTTCTTCGCTAAAGGGACGAAACTGCTCATTGCCGTCCTGGTCTTTTTCCTCAACCCCGTTCAGGTGCTGGGCGCTGGCCGGATCGACGTCGCCATACATTTTCACATAGCCGCCAAGCGGTATAATCGAGAATTTCCAACGCGTCCCTTTTTTGTCGGTGATGCCGAAAATTTCTTTGCCGAAGCCAATGGAGAAAATTTCGACCCGCACACCGCACATACGCGCGACAATATAATGCCCCCATTCATGAACGAACACCAAAACACTGAGAACCAGCAGAAACGTTCCGCCATACAGCCATGCGTTTTCGGCGTAAAGCTGTAACCAGTCAATAATCGAATTACTCATTTTTTATATGTCCCTTCAGGAATGTCCGGCAGCCGCTTTTGCGCTTCTGTCTTTATGAATATAGCGCAAAATATCGCGCCGTACAGCCTCATCAGATAAAACAACATCATCAATGGAATCAAGCGGCAATCTGTCAATTTTTTCCAGACAGGAGGAAACCGCGCTATAAATCTCCGTAAATCCGATCTGCCCGTCCAAAAAGGCGGCCACCGCGACCTCATTAGCGGCATTCAGCGCTAAACAAGACGCTGCCCCGCTTTCCAGACAATCATAGGCCAGAGCCAAAGCCGGAAAACGCGTATGATCGGGCGGCTCGAACGTCAAAGCAGGCATGGCGGACAAGACATCAAGGAAGGATCCCGGCGTTTTGCATCGTCCCGGCCAGCCCAGGCAATAAGCAATAGGGGTTCGCATATCCGGCGCGCCCATCTGCGCCAGAACCGAACCATCACAATAAGACACCATCGAATGAATAACCGATTGCGGATGAATCACGACATCAATTTTGTCAGCCGGCATATCGAACAGATAATGTGCCTCGATAACTTCCAGCGCCTTATTCATCATGGTGGCGCTATCAACCGAGATTTTCGCCCCCATCGACCAGTTCGGATGCGCCACAGCCTGCGCCGGGGTTGCCGATTCCATTTGCGCATGGCTCCATGTGCGAAAAGGCCCGCCCGAAGCGGTCAGAATGATTTTCTCGATCGTCCCGCGCCGGTCGCGGTCAAAAACCTGAAAAATCGCGTTATGTTCGCTGTCAACCGGCAGGATTGTCGCCCCGGATCGGCGCGCTGCGCGCATGATTAATGTGCCTGCCGCGACCAAAGGTTCCTTATTCGCAATCGCAATCACACCGCCGCGCCGGATCGCCGCCATCACAGGGCGCAGCCCGGCCACCCCGACAATCGCCGCCATTGTCACATCAACCGGTGAGGATGCCGCTTCCTCGATCGCCTGTGCCCCGGCGGCGGCACGGATATCCGTCCCGGCCAGCGCATGTTTTAGCGCCTGATAAAGCGAGTCATCGCCAATAACCGCAACTGATGCCTCCAACTCCATCGCCATACGCGCCAGCCCCGCCACATCACGATAGGCTGTCACCGCATGGACACGCATCGTTGCGCGGTGCGCTTTCACGACATCGGCTGTTGCCCGGCCGACCGATCCTGTCACCCCCAAAATGGAAACCGACCTTACATCGCCCATAATAACAACAATATCAAAAAGGCCGGAGACACCAGCAAAAGAGAATCAACACGGTCCAGCAACCCGCCATGACCGGGGATCAAATGGCCGGTATCTTTCTGTCCTGCCTTGCGTTTGAAAAAAGAAACCAGCAAATCGCCGGCCTGACCGATCGCCCCCAGAAACAGCCCTCCGACAAAGATACTCAGCCCCGTCAGCCCTTCATCTCCGGCAATATACGGAAAGCCGCTTAAAAAACGAAACCCGGCCAAAAACAGGATATAAAGCGTCAGCCCACAGAAAAACATGGCACCTGCCAGCCCCGCCCACGTTTTGTTAGGGCTGACCGCGGGCAGTAATTTCGGCCCTTGCAGAATTTTTCCGGTGAAATAAGCGCCGGTATCGCTGGCCCAGACGCATAAAATCGCGCATAGCGCCAAAAACGCCCCCGAATCAAACCCCGTGCGAATATGGGCAAAAGACACAAAACACAGCACCACATAAAGAACGCCCCCGCCAAACAGCACATAATGGCGGCCTTTGGCAGTGGCCAGATAAAACCATTCATAAAGCGCCGCGCACAGCGCAAAACCCAGCATTAAAAAAAACGGCCATGAGCCATATATGATGACAGCCGCCACAAGCGGCACCAGAAACAGCCCCGATAAAACCCGCTTTTTAAGCGTATCCGACCAGATGAGCGTCAAAGTGATTTCCTGATCTTTCCGAAGCGCCTGTCTCTGGCGTTATAAACATCGATTGCGGCTTTCAGGTCATTCGCATCGAAATCCGGCCATAAGGTATCGGAAAAAACCATCTCGCTATAGGCGCATTGCCACAAAAGGAAATTGCTGATGCGCTGTTCGCCGCTGGTACGGATCAGCAAATCCGGATCAGGCAGCTCACCGGTCATCAGGCAAGAGGGGAAAAACTCTTCGGCGGCGGCAAAGTCAGGATCCATACCCTGTTCCGCGCAAAAACGCGCAAAGCGACCGGCCGCGTGCAAAATATCGTTCCGGCCGCCGTAATTCAGGGCAATCGTCACCGTGATCGCGTCATTGTCGCATGTCAGCCTTTCGGCATTTTCAATCAGCCCGACAATATCATTCGCCAGCGCCGAACGGTCGCCAATCACCCGCAAGCGAATATTATTACGGTGCAAATCCGCCGTTTCCGCGCGCATATACATGCGCAAAAGCCGCATTAATTCGCTGACTTCATCCGCCGGGCGACGCCAGTTCTCGGATGAAAAACCGAACAGGGTCAGATAAGTCACATTCATCTCAGCCGCCGCCCGCACAACGCGCTTGACAGCTTCGACTCCCTGACGGTGCCCCATTGTTCTGGGCTGGCCGCGCATTTCCGCCCAGCGGCCGTTACCGTCCATAATAATGGCAATATGCTGCGGCCTTGATTGTCCCATAATATTTCCTAGCAATGCCTGACGAAGAAGACAGGCCTATATCGTCATGATGTCTTTTTCTTTGTCGGCCAGCAAGCCATCAACTTTTCCGATGATCTCGTCCGTGACTTTCTGAACCTCGTCAGACAGACGCTTATGCTCGTCTTCCGAAATATCATTATCTTTTTGCATCTTTTTCAGCATATCCATGCCGTCGCGCCGGACATTGCGTACGGAAATACGCGCTTGCTCCGCATATTTTCCCGCGACCTTGGTCAATTCCTGACGGCGCTCTTCGTTCAGCTCAGGAACCGGAACACGAATAACCGCCCCTTCGGGCTGCGGGTTCAGCCCCAAACCGGAATCGCGGATCGCTTTCTCAACCGCCTTGGCGGCGCTGGCGTCCCAGACCTGAACCGAAATCATGCGTGGCTCCGGCACGTTAATTGTGGCGACCTGGTTCAAAGGCATTTTCGACCCATACATCTCAACCTGCACTGGTTCCAGCATGCCTGCAGAAGCCCGCCCGGTACGCAGCCCTGTAAATTCTTCTTTCAGATTATCCAGCGCGCCTTGCATCCGGCGGCGCAGATCATTGATATCGATGCTCATATTAATCAGCCCTCTTTTGGTCGTTGACGATTGTAAACGCGCCTTCGCCGCGCATCACCTTGCCGAAATTTCCCTCATCGCGGATCGAAAAGACAAGAATCGGGATATGGTTCTCACGCGCCAGAGAAATCGCCGTCGCGTCCATTACTTTCAAATCCTTGGTCAGCACATCCATATAAGTCAGTTGGTCATACCGTTCGGCATTTTTATCTTTATCGGGATCCGCCGTATAAACGCCGTCAACCTTCGTTCCTTTGACCAACGCATCACAGCCCATTTCCGTCGCGCGCAGCGCCGCCGGCGTGTCTGTGGTGAAAAACGGATTGCCGCTGCCGGCGGCGAAAATCACCACTCGGCCTTTTTCCATGTGGCGCAAGGCGCGGCGGCGGACATAAGGCTCGCACACAGCCTGCATCGGGATCGCCGACTGGACGCGCGTCTCCACATCAATTTTCTCCAGCGCCGATTGCAAGGCCAGCGCATTCATGACCGTCCCCAACATGCCGATATAGTCAGCCGTAACCCGTTCCAGACCGTTCGCCGCCCCGGAAACGCCCCGGAAAATATTACCCGCCCCGACAACGATACAAACCTGCACCCCCATATCGACAGATTCCTTGATGTCTCGCGCAATCCTGTCAAGCGTTGCCGGGTCGATGCCGTATTCGCGGTCGCCCATCAGAACCTCGCCGGACATCTTCAACAAAACACGCTTATATTTCGCCTTGGGGTTTAACATCGGGGTTACCATTTCCTTTTTGACGCCGCTTGCCTGCATAAGAATACTCGCTTTGATCCCGAATTAAAACAACTCTGCCTTGGCAAGAGCCGGACTTTTCGCCCTTACTATAAAGACAGCCGCGAAGCAAGGCAACGCGGCTGTCTGATTATTCACATTCAATTCCGATTTTTCGCCCGAAAAAGGCTGAAAAATCATTAACCATTAACAGCCTTGGCAACCTCAGCCGCGAAGTCCTCTTCTTCCTTCTCGATGCCTTCACCAAGCTGGAAACGCTCGAACCCGACCAGAGAAACCGGCGCGCCGACCTCTTTTTCAGCGGCTTCCAAAAGACCTGAAATCTTGCTTTCGCCGTCGATGACAAAGATTTGCTCCAGCAGACAGACCTCTTCGTAATATTTACGCATGCGGCCTTCGACCATTTTTTGCGCGATTTCCTCCGGCTTGCCTTCGGCTTTTGCCTGCTCCAACAGGACACTGCGCTCACGATCGAGAGAGTCAGTCGGGACATCCTCACGCTTGAGATATTGCGGGAATGCGGCGGCAACATGCATGGCAATCTTCTTGCCCAGAGCTTGCAGCGCGTCTTCATTGCCTTCGGATTCAAGCGCAACCAGAACGCCGATTTTACCCTGATTATCGCCAACGGCATTATGCATGTATCCACACACCGTGCCAGACGTAACTTCCAGCGTCGCAACACGGCGCAGGCTCATATTCTCACCGATCTTGGCGATCAGGTCCGTCAGGCTTTCCGCAACCGACTTGCCTTTATAATCCGCCGCAGACAGGCTCTCAACATTCTTGCCGTGCGTCAATGCGATCTTTGTAACATCGGCCACAAAACCCTGAAATTGCTCGTTACGGGCAACGAAGTCCGTTTCCGAATTAATTTCAACAACCGCGCCGCGCTTGCCTTCAACAGCAAAAGCGACCAGGCCTTCCGCTGCGGTGCGGCTGGATTTTTTGGCTGCCTTGGACAGTCCTTTTTTGCGCAGGAGGTCAATTGCTGCCTCCATATCGCCACCGGATTCCGTCAACGCATTTTTGGCATCCATCATGCCCGCGCCGGATTTTTCACGAAGTTCCTTAACCAAAGCTGCGGTAATATTCGCCATGGATTTATCCTCTCTTCCAATCAGTCATTATGTTCAAAGAACGGGTCGGCAGGCTTTCAGGCCTGCGCCGCCTTTTTCACTTCTTCGGTGCTTTCCGCATCATCGGATCCAGCCTCGGCCGGCGCTGTCTCTGGTGCTGTCTCTGCAGCTTCCTCAGCCTTCGCAGCCTGTGACTTTTTCGGCAGCTTTTCCTTTACGTCCGTTGCTTCGCCGGCATCTTTGCCGCCGCGTGCAAGTTCTGCCTGCAGACCGTCGAGGATCGCATCCGCAACCAGATCGCAATAAAGGGAAATCGCCCGGAACGCATCATCATTGCCGGGGATCGGGAAATCAACGCCATCGGGGCGGCTATTCGTATCAACAACGCCAAAGACCGGAATTTTCAACGTGTTCGCCTCGGCAACAGCAATATCTTCCTTGCCCACATCAATGATAAACAGCGCATCAGGCACGCCGCCCATTTCCTTGATCCCGCCGATCGACAGCTCCAGCTTGTCGCGCTCACGGCTCAGCATCAATTGTTCTTTCTTGGTGTAGCCCGTAACGTCGCCTTCCAGAATTGTTTCCAGCTCGCGCAAACGGTTGATCGAACGGGAAATCGTTTTCCAGTTGGTCATCATGCCGCCCAGCCAACGGTGATTGACATAGTATTGGCCTGATCTTTTGGCGGCTTCCCTGATTTTTTCCTGTGCCTGCTTTTTCGTGCCGACAAACAGAATCCGTCCGCCATTGGCCGCGATGTCGCGAATGCCCTTCAGGGCGCGATCAAGCATCGGTGCGGTCTGTTGCAGGTCAATAATGTGAACCCCGTTCCGCACACCAAAGATATATTGTTTCATCTTGGGGTCCCAACGGCGCGTATGGTGGCCGAAATGGACGCCTGCTTCAAGCAGTTCACGCATGGTAAAAGTGGGCATAGTCATGATCGTTTCTCCTTTATCCGGTTATGCCTCTGCGGAAGTGTGATTTCCCCGACCTTTCGGGAAAACACCGGATGGCAGGGTAAATCTGCCGTTTCCGCATGTGTTTGTGCGGGTTTCTAACGGCTTTGGCGACAAAAGGCAAGCCTTTTTTGCATCATGGCGCGTATATCATGGCGCTTATTTTGAGAATAGTCCCCTGACGCGCCGGAATAGTCCCGCGCCGGGGTCATTTGCCGCCGGTGCCGGAGAGGCAGCCTGATGGCGGCCTTGTATCTCAAGCACCTGTGCCAACGGACGGCGCGGCGTATAGCCCGGCTTGCCGCCATAGCCAAGACGCAGGATCAACTGCGCCCGTCCCTGATGTTCAAGCTCATCATGCAGCACCAAACGCAGTTCCGGCACTTCGCAAGGCTGGTTGAGTGTCGATACGGCGACATTTTCAGCCTCGGCCTTCAACAACACATGCATAAAAGCCTGTCCGGTCGCCAGACGCTCGACCGCGCCGCCGGATTTACTGCCTAAAACAGCGATCAAGGGCGGGTTTTGCAACAAATCCTCATCGCTGACAGGCTGTCCCTTTTCATCAGCGTAACGCCGGACGATCGTTGCCCGGCGGCTTGCCATGGTGGTGGCGTAACGCATCCCCAGATCCGGCCAGCCATCGCCGCTGAGCCGTCTTTGCGGGTCAACCCATGATGCCAGCTCACGCCGGAAATTCTTGTTTGCCGCCTGTATATGGTCAGCCTCGATAATCATTTTCACAATCTCGCGCTTTTCAGGCTCGGGACAAATATGCAGCCACGCACCGTGCTCAGCCGCCGCCGCGCGCAACGCCTTGAGGATATCATCAGGCACCTGCTTTTCATTAAACGCACCCAGATTCATGTGGCGTCTGGTGATCGCCCCGAACAAAGATTTACGGCTATCGTCAATCGTGCGGTCTGACTTTTCACCGAGCTTGACCCGTGCGATCAAACTCTCTTCAGCCGGATCCGGCAATAATTCGGTCGTCTCGTTATATCCGAAATACTCGATCGCCAACCGCAGATTGAACAAAGCCGCCGCACAGGCAATATCAAGCTGACGGTCATCCGGGTCGATCAACGCCAGCGCATGACGCCGGTCAGCGTACAAAGACAGCACATTGTCCTTGATGCGGAAATACCATGGCTGCGTGTTATAAGCCGAAGGCGCAAGAACGGCATAACGCACAAAAAAAGCCATTTTTTCCTGTGCCGTGCCTTTCTCCGGGAAATCTTTTTCCGAGAGTTTCCATGCATCCAGATAGTCGCTCACATTTATTCTCCTATTGTTCGGACTGCACAATCTATATGGGTTTCAATGATTAATCAAAGATTTTAGCGTCACGCTCTCAGGCGCAACGCTTAGGATCAAAGCTCATTGACCGCCTCGACCCCGTCAGCTCGCAGTAAGGCATGACGGGCATCGGCTGAAAAATGCCATTTCCCGTCCAGTGTCAAACAGGCATCTTCGCGCTGCGCCAGCGGCACAAAAATCCGGACGACTGCGCCACCCCGCCCTTCTCCGTCAAAAATTTCTTTGATTTGCGACACCGGGTCCGGTTCACTGACCCGAATATGAACCTCACTGATTTTATGCGCCAGCGCTTTATCCAGTGGCCTTATATCCTGTACCGTGTAGCGAATCTGCTCTTCGCGCTGTTCGGCGATCACTTTCAGCAATAATGCTTCGCCTTCCTGCAATATCTCTCGCACCCGCGCCAGCATCTCTGAAAACAGCACGACATCATAAACGCCCGATGAATCGGACAATTGTAAAAAGGCGTATTTATTTTTCGTTTTGGGAGAGACCTTGATCTGTAATTTCAGCAAAATCCCCGCCATCTCCAACATCGCGCTGCTTTTATGCGCCAGCGCCTCTTCAACCGATGATGAAGGCGTAATTTTCATGCGCTCAAATTGGGCGGCCTTGCCATCAAGCGGGTGCGCCGAAAGATAAAAACCAACAGCGTCAAATTCATTTTTCAGCGTTTCAAGCGGATCCCACATTTTAACGTCAGGCAATACCGGCATGTCACAGCTTGCGCCGTCGCTGCCGCCGAACAGGCTGGTCTGGCCGCTTTCCTTTTCCGCTGCTAAAGACTGAGCGTGGCGTAACAACATATCAGCCCCTTCGCAAACCAGCCTGCGATTTGGCTCCAGACAATCAAACGCGCCAGCTTTGGCCAGTTGTTCAAATTGCCGGCGGTTCATGATTTTAGGATCCAGCCGCGCGATAAAATCAGCCATATCCTTATAAGCGCCTTCTTTTTCACGCGCTTCTATCAACTGCGCCATGGCCTGCTCGCCGACCCCCTTCAAAGCCCCCAAAGCATAAAAAATTGAACCGCTTTCAACCCGAAATGACGCGCCGGAACGGTTCATATCTGGCGGCAATAACGCAATACCCGATCGGTCAAGATCTTGCTTGAACACACTGAGCTTGTCAGTATTGCCCAGATCGAGCGTCATCGAAGCCGCCATAAACTCAACCGGATAATTTGCCTTCAACCAGCCTGTCTGATAAGCGATCAGCGCATAAGCCGCCGCATGAGATTTGTTAAATCCGTATCCGGCGAATTTTGCGATCTGGTCGAAAATCGCATTGGCCTGATCCGCCGGCACGTTATTGGTTTCCTTGGCGCCCTTAACAAACATTTCACGCTGGGCGTCCATTTCTTCCTTGATCTTTTTACCCATGGCACGGCGCAACAGATCAGCAGAGCCCAGCGTATAACCGGCCAGCGCCTGTGCCGCTTGCATGACCTGCTCCTGATAGATCATAACGCCGTATGTTTCTTCAAGATAAGGCTTCAAAACCGGATGCATGTAATCCGGCTCTTCCTTGCCTGACTTCCGGTCGATATAAAGCGGGATATTATCCATCGGGCCGGGGCGGTAAAGCGCGACAAGCGCGATAATATCCTCGAACCGGTTGGGGCGCAGACGCCGCATCGCGTCGCGCATACCCGCACTTTCAAGCTGGAACACGCCGACCGTCCGGCCTTCGGTCATCAGGCGGTATGTTTCCGCGTCATCCAGCGGAATTTGTAAAATATCAATATCCTTGCCGTGCTGCTCCTTGATCAGTTGCAGGGCTTTTTGGATCACGGTCAGGGTTTTCAGCCCCAAAAAGTCGAATTTGACCAGCCCGGCCTGTTCAACATATTTCATGTTGAATTGCGTAACCGGCATGTCCGACCGCGGATCGCGGTAAAGCGGCACAAGCTGGTGCAACGTACGGTCACCAATAACAACCCCGGCCGCATGGGTCGAGGCGTGACGGTATAACCCTTCAAGCTGCAAAGCAATGTCAATCAGCTTTTGCGAGGTTTCTTCTTTGTCTTTTTCAGCCCGCAAATCCGCATCCTGCAACAAGGCTTCTTCCAATGTCACCGGGTTCGCCGGATTGGCCGGTATCATCTTGGCCAGCCGGTCAACCTGCCCGTAAGGCATCTGTAAAACCCGCCCGACATCACGCACCACGGCGCGCGCCTGCAGCTTCCCGAATGTGATGATTTGTGCGACCCGGTCATAACCGTATTTTTCCTGCACATAACGGATCACCTCATCACGGCGTTCCTGACAGAAATCAACATCAAAGTCCGGCATTGACACCCTTTCGGGGTTCAAAAAACGTTCAAAAAGCAGGTCAAAACGCAGCGGATCGAGATCGGTGATTTTTAGCGCCCAGGCCACAACCGACCCCGCGCCGGATCCCCGCCCCGGTCCGACCGGAATATTTTGCTCTTTCGCCCATTTGATAAAATCGGAAACAATCAAAAAATAACCCGGAAACCCCATCCCTTTGATGGTTTCCAGCTCATAATCCAGACGCTCGAAATAAGGTGCGGCAACCTCCTGCCGGGCAGCCTCATCCATATCATCGGTAAAGACAAAATGACCCAGCCGCCATTGCAGTCCTTCGCGCGCCTGCGCGGCCATCTCGTCATATTCGCTGCGCCCGCCATCCGTGTCAAAAGGCGGCAAAATAGGGTCAACTGTCTCCAGCAAAAAAGAGCAACGCCGCGCGATGACCAGACTATTATCGCACGCCTCCGGCAGGTCGGAAAACAAGGCGCGCATATCCGTCGCGCTTTTGAAATAATGTTCAGGTGTAACGCGGCGGCGGTCGCTTTCCGTGACATAACGCCCGTCCGCAATGCAAAGCAACGCATCATGGGCTTCATACATTTTCTTTTTCGGGAAATAGCTGTCATTGGTCGCCACCAACGGCACATCATGCTTATAAGCCAGCGCAACCATAACATCTTCGACCCGGTCTTCGCCCGGCACGCCGTGGCGTTGCAATTCAATATAAAAACGTCCTTTAAAAATCGCCTTGAGCTTTTTAAGCACTGCTTCGGCTTCTTTTTGCTGGTTATGCGCTGCATATTGAGCAACCGGCCCGGCCATCCCGCCCGACAGGCAAATCAGCCCCGCATGCATCTTTTCCAGTTGCGCCCAGCCAATATGAGGCGCTTCGGTCGGTTCCACTGCCAGAAAAGACTCACTGACAAGCTGGCTAAGATTGCGATAGCCCTGCTCATCCTGCACCAAAAGCACCAGCTTGTGCCCTTCAAGCCCCAGCTGAACACGGCATCCTATGATGGGCTGAATGCCGTTTTTAGCCGCCTCCAACGCAAATTCAAGCGCCCCGAATAAATTACCGCTATCGGTTACGGCCACGGCTGGCATCTGGTGCGCCCGGCACAGCTTGACCAGTTCTTTGACACGGATAGCGCCCTCCGCCAATGAATAGGCGGAATGCAGGTGCAAATGCACAAAGCTTTGATCGGCGGATATGTCAGGCATAACGCACCATAGCGTGGCGCACCTCTTACCTCAAGCCTTTCGGCGCATTTATTGACAGGCTTGTCCTCTTATCATCCCGTGCAGGCGGGAATATTATGCTGTGCGTTCGCGAACTTTGCCGCCTTCAAGCACGAAAATCCTGTCCATCCGGGCGGCAAGAGCCATATTATGGGTGGCGACAAGAGCGCCGATCCCCGTACCGCGCGCAAGCTCGATCAATAACTTAAAGACCTCCTCCGAGGTTTCAGGATCAAGATTGCCGGTCGGTTCATCAGCCAGCAAAAGTCCCGGCTTGTTTGCCAGCGCGCGGGCAATGGCGACGCGTTGCTGCTCGCCGCCCGACAGCCGCGCCGGACGGTGATCCAGACGATGGCCGAGCTTTAAGGCTTCGAGCAATCTGGTCGCAATATCCCGTGCTTCCTTCGCCGGACGACCGGCGATCATTTGCGGCAACATGACATTTTCAATGGCTGAAAATTCAGGCTGGAGATGATGAAACTGATACACAAAACCGATTGCGCCGCGCCGGAGCATTGTGCGGTCATGATCCCCCAGCCGCGAGGCATCTATGCCGTCAATCATGATCGACCCGGCGGTCGGGCGATCCAGCAACCCGACCATTTGCAACAATGTTGACTTGCCCGCGCCGCTCGGCCCGACAAGCGCCACAATTTCACCCTTATGGATAGTCATATCGAGATCTTTGAGGATCGTCAGCGTTTCTCCGGCCTGACGGAATGTTTTTTCAAGGCCGCGCGCTTCGAGCAAAACCGCCTGATCATGTGCTTTCTCACTCATAACGCAGAGCCTCCACCGGGTCGAGCCGCGCCGCGCGCCATGCCGGGTAAAGCGTCGCCAGAACCGAAAGCGTAAAGGCCATGACAATCACGGCGATCACTTCGCCCCAGTCAATCACCGCCGGTAATTGCGACAAAAAGTAAATCTCGGCGGCGAATAGCTCCGTGCCGGTCAGGCCTTCGAGCCATTTTCTGATCGGCTCGATATTGCTGGCGAACAACACCCCACCGACAGCCCCCAGACATGTTCCAATAAGGCCGATACTGGCGCCGGTCAGGATAAAAATTTTCATCATACTGCCGCGCGTTGCGCCCATTGTCCGCATAATGGCGATATCCCGCCCCTTATCCTTGACCAGCATAATCATCGAGGAAATGATGTTGAACGCTGCCACCAGAATAATCAGCGTCAAAATCAAAAACATGACATTACGTTCGACCTGCAACGCATTGAAAAAGCTGCTATTCATATCCCTCCAGTCATAAACACCCAAACGGCCTTCGGTGACAATCTCGACATTTTGACGGATCCGGTCGATAGCAGCCGGGTCTTCGGTGAAAATCTCCAGCGCCGAAACCGCATCGCCTAGCTGGAAAAAGGCCTGGGCAGCCTTCATCGGCATAAAGATAAAGCTGCTGTCATATTCAAACATGCCGACATCGAAAATCATTGCCACTTCATAGCTGCGCGAGCGCGGCATTGTCCCGAACGGGCTGGCACGCCCCTGCGGTGCAATCAGGGTCAGTTGATCCCCCACTGCCACCCGGAACTTGCGCGCCATTTCCTTGCCGATCGCAATGCGGGTATCGCGAAAATCATCTACATTACCGGCGATAAGAGACTCAGCCAAAATCGGCTTGCGCGCGAAATCATCAGGATGCAGGCCGCGGATCAAAACCCCGGTCGCCGCGCCGCCTGATGACAGCAAGGCCTGACCGTCAATGATCGGCACAACGCTTGTCACGCCCGTGACATCGGCTATTCTCAGCCGGTCAAACTCATAATCAACCAGCGCGCCCTGATAGGCGTAAACATTCATGTGGCCGTTCAGCCCCAAAATACGGTTCAGCAACTCCTGGCGAAAGCCGTTCATCACCGCCATGACAATAATCAGGGTCGCCACACCCAGCATAATCCCAAGCAGGGAAAACCCCGCAATCACCGACACAAAGCCTTCGGCCTTGCGTGAACGCAAATAACGCCCGGCAACCAGTCTTTCAAAAGGGGAAAACATCCGCGTGCGCTCCTGACCCGTTCATGCGTTGCTAATAAGACTTGCCGATGACCGCCTTGCGCCCTTCATCGGCAAAGGGCAGGCAGCGCGGCGTAACTGAAAAATCTTTCGCCAGCTTTTGGAAATCGTCATGATCCAGCAAAGCGCTGTCGATACGTACGAAGCCATTGCTGTTCTCATCGGCGAAAAAGTCGCGCGCCTCAGCCAGCGTAGCAAGATCAAAAGTGCGCGCATCCAGACTGGCTTGCGCCCGGCGCAAAAGATCTGCCTGAATATCATCAAGTATCGCTTGCGCTTTATCGACAAACTCATTGATATTCATTGATGTTTTTGAATCGCGTCCAATTTCACGCCGCGTATGGACAACTGTCCCGCTTTCAAGATCGCGCGGCCCCATCTCGACTCGTAACGGCACGCCTTTTTTAATGGCGCGCCACATTTTATCGGATGTGCGTTCATCGCTATCATCGAAATGAACGCGAATTCCTTTGGCTTTTAAGGCCACCGCCAGATTTTGACAGGCTTCCATGACCGCCGCCTTGTCGTCATCACGCACCACCGGCAAAAGGGCGATCTGGTGCGGGGCAAGACGGGGCGGCAGAATCACACCGTCATCATCGCCGTGCGCCATGATCAACCCGCCGATCGAACGCGTCGAAAACCCCCATGATGTCGTATAAGCATGGTGCATGGCACCGTCTTCGCCCTGATACTGGATCTCAAAAGATTTTGCGAAATTCAGTCCCAGATCATGCGAGGTGCAGGCTTGTAACGCCTTGCCGTCCTGCATCATCGATTCGATCGTGTAAGTATGCAGCGCCCCGGGGAAGCGTTCATCCGCAGTTTTTTCGCCGCAAATACCGGGCATGGCGAACCAGTCCGTATAAAGCCTGTTGTAAACATTCAGCATTTTACGCGCATCCGCATTTGCCTGATCGGCGGTTGCAAAGGCGTTATGGCCTTCCTGCCACAAAAATTCAGAGGTTCGCAAAAACATGCGCGTCCGCATTTCCCAGCGCATTACGTTGCACCACTGGTTCAGCTTCATCGGCAAATCACGATAAGATTGCACCCATTTGGCCATGGAATGGCCGATAATGGTTTCCGATGTCGGGCGCACGACATAAGGCTCTTCCAATGCCGCCGCCGGTGCCGGCACAAGCCCGCCTTCCGCGCCTTTTTCAAGCCGGTGATGCGTCACGACCGCACATTCTTTGGCAAATCCGTCAACATGCTCGGCTTCGCGGCTGATAAAGCTCAGCGGGATCAATAACGGAAAATAGGCATTTTGCACACCTTCTTCCTTGATCATATCATCCAGCGCCCGCTGGATATTTTCCCACAGGGCAAAACCATAGGGCTTGATTACCATACACCCGCGTACCGGCGAATTTTCCGCGAAATCGGCGGCTTTTATAACATTTTGATACCAGCCGGGAAAATCCTCGTCACGAGTCGGTGTAATCGCCGTTTTTGCCTTTTGTGTCATTGCCTTATCACTCGTCTTTTGAGTCTGTTGTTTTTGTGCCTGTCCCGTTGTCATAGCCTGCCTGTTCGTCCTTTTCATCCGTTACATGGTCTTTTATCGCCTGTGCCGGCTGCCCGTTAAGAGAGGGCTTGCCGCACACAGCATAGGCTGCCGTGGACAGATCCGCACCGTCATATAAAACCGTCCCGTCACTGTGTATTTCCAGCATACCAAGCCGGGCATCCGCCCCAAGACCGCCAAAATCCCACTGCGCCGGCTCATATTGCGAAATCTCGCGCGCCAGATCAAGCGTCAGGGGAATACGAACCACATCAATCTGATGGGCGGCATGTAAGTCCGCCGGAGCCACCACCTTGCCACGCACATCCACACCCGGCACATAATCCGCCGGGGCGACATCACCGGAAGGCACATAGGCCGGCAAAATCCGGCATAATATTTTTTGATCCTGCGCCGATGCCGGACTCACAAATAACATCAAAAAAGAAAAGTAGATTACTGTTTTAATAAATGTAATCATCCTTACGATCTTTCTTCATCTGACATCCGGTCGGCAATCATGTAAAGGTCAATCACGCCGCTTTGAACGACCAGATAAATAACGCCCCATACCACAGCCGCCAGCCCTGTCGTGACCATGAATTTAAGTTTCAACATCGGCCGCGCCGGAGCGCTGGCCGCATGCCCCGGCTCGGGATTATCTTCTTTATGTGCGCCCCACGGCAAAACCATGAACAACACCGTCCACCACACAATCAGATAAACCGCGATGCCTGACACCCATCCCATCTTTTATCCTCCGTCCTGTCCTAGTCTACAGCCTGACGATATGCACTGTCGTGACCGGCTTGATTCTCCACAGCCTGCTTACATAGCGGCGCAGCCCAACCCGGATTTCCTCATGCAGGATAGCGTCATCTTCCATATCCTCACGCGCCATATCAGCCAGAATATCCTCGATCTCGCCGATCATATCCTCTTCAAGCTTATAGCCTTCATCGCCCTTGTCATCAACCAGCCCGATACTCGATATTTGCGGGTCACATGCCAGCTCGCCCCGCGAATCCAAAACCACTGTCGCGTGCAGCGCCCCCGTATATTGGAGTTTCCGCCGCCCCGCCAAGGCCGGGTAATCCGCCGGAACCAACCGGCCATTTTCCATTGCCAAAATGCCTACCGGCACATGATCGACAATCTCCGCGCCCTCTGCGGCAAGGCGGATCAATGACCCGTTCGATGGCACGATAACGCTTTTAATCTGGCTTTTCCGCGCCAGTTCGGCCTGCGCTTCAAGCTGGAAACGCTCCCCATGCACCGGCACAACGATTGCCGGATTAAGCCATTGATACATGTCAACGATCTCGTCTCGGCATGGGTGACCCGACACATGAATGATCTCGGTTGTGTCCTCCGGCGCGACAACCGCAACACCGGCCGCGACCAGATTATTTTTAACATGGTTGATGGCTGTTTCGTTCCCCGGTATCGAGCGTGCCGAAAACACAACCATATCGCCGCGCTCAAACCGGATATCGCTGCGTTCGCTGCGCGCGATCCGTGACAGCGCCGCGCGCGGCTCACCTTGCGACCCGGTCACGATATAAAGTTGCTGATCCTTGGGCAGGCCGTCCATTTCCTCAGTCTGCAAAAAGGGACGAAGCCCTTTCAGATAACCGCACTCCTGCGCCGCCGCGATCATATTATTCATCGAGCGCCCGACAACGGCAACGCTGCGTCCGGCGGCCTCGGCCGCACGGGCGATGCTGTATAGACGCCCGATATTGGAAGAAAATGTCGTGACCGCAATGCGCCCCTCACAGCGGCGAAATAACGATTCCAGCCCGGTACGCACATCGCTTTCCGAACCGCTGCGCCCGGAAACTGCTGCATTAGTCGAATCCCCGATATAAGCCAAAACACCTTTATCGCCGATGGCTTTAAAGCTGTCCTGATCGGTCGGGCCATCCAGAACCGGCGCCGGGTCAAGATTCCAGTCACCGCTATGCACCACGCGCCCCGCATCCGTTTCAATCACCACCGCGCATGTCTGGGGAACCGAATGGGAAACGTGAATGAAACGCAGCCTAAAAGCGCCGATTTTCAAAGGCTTTTCCGGGGAAATCACATGAATTTTCGCCCCCTTGCAATCCGGCGCTTCGGAAAATTTACGCCGAAGCACCGCCGCGGTAAAAGCCGTACAATAAAGCGGGCACCGCAAGCGCGGCCATAAATGCGCTACTGCGCCAATATGGTCTTCATGAGCATGGGTGATGACCAACCCGACCAGATCCTTACGCCGTTCGGCGATAAAGGACGGGTCGGGGCATAGAATATCAACACCGGGAAAATAATCATCGGCGAAGCCGATCCCCAGATCAACTGCCAGCCACTTTCCTTTATAGCCATAAAGGTTGAAATTGACGCCGAATTGCTCGCTGCCGCCCAGCGGCAGGAAATACAGCCCGTTTTTATCGTGCATAATATCGTGATTCAAATCTGACATAGGGCTGTTATGCCGCTTTTTTTGCCTGATTGCTATGATAAATGTGAAAAAGACCGCGCAAAGTCAAATCTTTATCGACTTTATCAATCGCCGGGATCGTATCGGCAAACAACGATGCCAGCCCCCCTGTGGCGATCACACACGGCTTATAGCCAAGCTCCGCCGTAATCCGCGCCAGCGTGCCTTCGATCATCGCCACATAGCCCCAATAAACGCCGGATTGCATGGCGCTGACCGTATCGGTGCCGATCACATGCACGGTTTTGGCAATATCGACCTTGGGGAGCTTGGCCGCTGCGCGGTGCAGCGCTTCCATCGACAGGTGAACGCCGGGCGCAATCACCCCGCCACGGTAAATATCGTCCGCATCAATCACATCAAACGTTGTCGCCGTGCCGAAATCAATCACGACAGCCGGTGCAAGACCGTCATGCAAAACCGCACAGGCATTAACCAACCGGTCCGCGCCGATTTCTGAAGGCTTGTCCAGACCGATCCGCACATTGACGGTTTCAGCACCAACAAATAACGGTTCACAGTCAAAGGAACTGACGCAGAAATGACGCAGATGCATATTGGCGTGCGGCACAACGGACGCCACCACCACATCCGTGACCTGCGCAAAGCCCATGTTTTCCTTGCAAAAAAGCTGATACAGCCAGGCCGCATATTCATCGGCTGTGCGGCCGCTTTCCGTGCGGCAGCGCCAGGCATGATGCAACGCCGTGCCGTCATAAACGGCAAAAACAACATTCGTATTCCCGGCATCAATCGCGAGCAGCATCCGTCACGCCCCTATGTTATTCAACGCGCCAAAATAAACTTCGCCGGAATTAATGGCAAGTTTTTTGCCGTTTTTCTGCTCCAGCACCAAACAGCCATGCTCGTCCAGATCACGGAATATGCCGCTTTGGCCGGGTGGCGGGGTCGATACGGTGATCTCTTCATTCAGCCGGAACGCTTCGGCCAGCCAGCGGCGGCGGATCGGGGCAAAGCCGTCTTTTTGCCATTGCGCGTAAAACAGCCCCAGATGATTGAGAAACTTATCGCGGAAAGGGTGGATCGGCACGTTGATCTCCCATGTGACTTGATTCAACCCCACAGCATCATCAGGCGGATTCATGATATTAACGCCAACCCCCACGACATAGGCGTCGCCTTCTTTTTCAATCAATATGCCGGACACTTTTTTGCCGTCGATCAAAATATCATTCGGCCATTTCAGGGCTTTTTGATGGTTGTTTTTATCCACGACCTCATCCATGGCCACCGACAAAGCCACCGCCGTTACAAAGGCAAGCTGTCCGGCCTGTGCGACATCGCATCCCGGCCGCAACAAAACAGACATATATAAATTCCCCATAGGCGAAAACCAGTGCCGCCCGTGACGCCCTTTACCCGCGCGCTGTTCGATCGCCTGAATGACCAGCCCCTCAGGCAGGCCCTCCTGCGCCAGCTCTTTCACATAGTCTTGCGTGGATGGCAGGGACGCATAAGTGTGGACGCTCCATTCAATCGCCATGGCGCGCGATCACCCCGCCACAAACAGCGATGAAGCCGCGGCAACGCTGGTTTCAATCAGCACATCAGGCCAGAAGATAAACAGCATGATAAACAGGATCGCGCAGAGCAGGACAATACGCTTGGAAAAGGCCGCAATCTTGTCGCAAGATTCCTGTGGTTCATCAAAGAACATCACCTTGATAATTTTCAGGTAATAATAAGCCGCCACCACAGACGTCAAAACGCCGATCACCGCCAGCACGTAAAAGCCTGACGCGACCGCCGCCTGAAAGATCAAAAACTTGCCGAAAAAGCCGGCCAGCGGGGGGATGCCGCTCATCGAGAACATGATCGCCGCCAGCGCATAAGCCAACACCGGGTTGGTTTTTGACAGGCCTGAAAAATCGGCAATATCCGATATTCCCCGCCCGTCCCGGCGCAACATCAACAATGCCGCAAACGCGCCCGCCGTCATGACCATATAGATAATCATGTAAACCAGCGTCGCGCCGATTGCGCTCTGGGTCGCGGCCACCACGCCGATCAGCGCATAACCCATATTGCCGATCGAGCTATAAGCCAGCAATCGCTTGATATTGCCCTGCACCAGTCCTGCAAACGCCCCGACAATCATCGACCCCGCCGCCAGCACCCATATAATCTGCTGCCAGTCTGCTGTCAGCGCGCCGAACGGCTCAAATAAAAGCCGGATCAAAATCGCCATGCCGGCCAGTTTCGGCACAATGGCAAACAGCGCTGTGACGCTGGTCGGGGCGCCTTGATAAACATCGGGCGTCCACATATGGAACGGCACGGCCGAAATTTTGAAAGCCATCCCGACCAGAATAAATACCAGCCCGACCACCAGCCCGGCAGGAACAGATTCCAGCCCGTCAAGATGGGCGGCGATGGCTTCAAAGCCCAAAGCCCCGCCAAAGCCGTAAACCAGCGACATGCCGAACAGCAACATGCCCGATGCCAGCGCGCCCAGAATGAAATATTTAATGCCTGCTTCGGCGGCGCGGGCGTGATTGCGGCGGATTGCGGCCAAAACATAAAGGGCGAGTGATTGTAGCTCTAGCCCCAGATAAAGCGTCAGCATGTGATTGGACGAGATCATAATCATCATCCCAAGCCCGGCCAGCATCACAAGAACCGGATATTCAAACCGCGCCATTTGTTCCTGATACAAATAGCGAATCGACATGGCCAGCGACGCGATCAGTCCCAAAATGACGAACATTTTGACATAGGCGGTAAAGCCGTCAATAACGAACAGCCCGTTAAATGTGACCGTCCGCGTCCAGTCCAGCCCCAACACTAAAAGCCCGGCAACCGCCAGCGTAATCACCGTAAGCCAGCCCAGTGTGAATGTCTGGCGATTGCCCATCAGCACGCCGCAAATCAAAAGCGCCATTGAGGCCAGCGCCAGGAATATCTCCGGCAGCGCAGGCATGATATAGGCCAGGGATAACTCGCTCATTCCACACCTTCCTGCGGGCCGCGCGGGACAAAAACGCCGTCACTCTTCTGTCCCGTTTCAAGGCCGGACTCAAGGCCGGCTTCATATTGCATGATCAGCCGATCAACAGACGGCCCGACACGATCCAGTATAAGATTAGGAAAAATACCGATAATAATGACCAGCGCCACCAAAGGTACAAATAATACCAATTCGCGCTTGTCCAGATCCGGCATGGCGGCGGCATCCTGATGTTTCTGTTCGCCAAACACGGTCAGCCTGTAAAGCCGCAACATATAAGCCGCGCCCAGCACAACACCGGTCGTGGCAAGAAGCGCCACCAGCATATTAACCTGAAACGCGCCCAGCAAAGACAAGAACTCCCCGACAAAGCCGCTGGTGCCCGGCAAACCGACAGACCCCAGCATCAAAATCATGAACATAACGGCAAATTTGGGCATGTTTTTCACCAGCCCGCCATAGCGCGCAATTTCCCGCGTGTGCAAACGGTCATACAGGACACCGACAATCAGGAACAACGCGCCTGAAATAATGCCGTGACTGATCATCTGGAAAATGCCGCCCTGAATGCCTGCGACCGTCGCCGTAAAAATGCCCAGCGTCACAAACCCCATATGCGCCACCGATGAATAGGCTATCAATTTTTTCATGTCGTCCTGAACCAGCGCGACCAAAGACGTGTAAATAATGGCGATCACCGACAACCAGAACACAAAATCGGCAAAATAGGCGCTGGCTTCGGGGAACATCGGCAGGGAAAAGCGTAAAAACCCGTACCCGCCCATTTTCAAAAGAACCCCCGCCAGAATGACCGATCCCGCCGTTGGGGCTTCGACATGGGCGTCAGGCAACCATGTATGCACCGGCCACATCGGCATCTTGACCGCAAAAGCAGCAAAAAACGCGACCCACAGCCACATTTGCAATGTGCCGGCAACCGGGTTGGCGATCAAGGTCGGTATGTCGGTCGTCCCCACTTGAAAATACAGCGTCAGCAAAGCCAGCAGCAATAAAACCGAGCCAAGCAGCGTATAAAGGAAAAATTTAAAAGCGGCATAAACCCGGCGCGGCCCGCCCCAAACCCCGATAATAATGAACATCGGGATCAGCACGCCTTCAAAGAACACATAAAACAACACCGCATCCAGCGCGATAAACGTGCCGATCATCATGGTTTCAAGGATCAAAAAGGCAATCATATATTCTTTGACCCGTTTTTTGATGCCGTTCCAGCTCGCCAGAATACAAACCGGCGTCAGCAAGGCCGACAAAACGACAAAAAACAGCGAAATACCGTCAACCCCCAGATGATAGGCAATATCAAGCGAGGGAAACCACGCATAATGTTCGACAAACTGGAAATCCGCCGTGCCGCCGTCAAACCGCGCCAGCATGTAAAGCGCCAGCGCCAGCGTAAAGACAGCGCAATAAAAAGCGGTATATTTCGCATTACGGGCAACGCTTTCCTCATCGCCGCGGATCGTGACGATAAACAGCGCGCCAATCAGCGGCAATGCCAGCATCAGGGACAAGATCGGGAAATCAACCATCTCTACGCATCTCCCTTATAGCCCCGCCGCAATCTTGAAAAACACCCATGTCACCAACGCGACAAGGCCGATAATCATGATAAAGGCATAATGGAACAAATAGCCTGTCTGGGCTTTGCTCAGCCGTGCGGCGATACGTTGCGACAGACGCGCCACGCCGTCCGGTCCATACCCGTCAATGACCCGGCGGTCGCCGCGGATCGCAAAAAACTGCCCCAGACGCCATGCGTTTTTCACAAAAACCCGGTCGTAAAGCTCGTCAAAATACCATTTGTTGAAAAACAGGCGATAAAGCGGCATCGTCCGGGCGGCGATCCGTTCCGACAATCCGGCGCGGAACATATAAATCCAGTAAGCCAGCACGATCCCGACCAGACCGGCCACAACCGGCATTTTCTTGACCCATTTCGGCACGTGATGAGCCGCTTCGACCGTGTCATTTTCCGGCAGCACAAAAATGCTTTCCTGCCAGAAATGCTCCTTATCCCATATATTGACATATTCGGTGGTATTGGACAGGTCGTAAATATGGCCTTCTTTATAAGGCGAGCCGACAAAACCACCATAAAAAATCGACCCGGCCATTAATGCGCCGGTCGCCAGAACAACCAAAGGCGACAACATCACACGCGGCGACTCATGAATATGCGCCATGACTTTTTCATCGGCGCGCGGCTTGCCGTGGAAGGTCATGATAATCAGGCGCCAGCTATAAAACGCCGTCATCAAAGCGGCGGCAATGCCACACCAAAAAGCAAATACACCAACGCCGCTTTCCGCCGCCCATGCCGATTCCAGAATAATATCCTTGGAATAATAACCGGCGAAAAACGGCATCCCGGCCAGCGCCAAAGACCCCACCCACATAAACATGTAAGTCGCCGGAATATGCCGCCAGATACCGCCCATTTTCCGCATGTCCTGCTCGTCCGACATGGCGTGGATCACCGACCCCGCCCCCAAAAACAGCAAGGCTTTGAAAAACGCATGGGTCATCAGGTGAAACATCGCGGCGCTGTAGGCCGACACGCCGATGGCAAAGAACATATAGCCAAGCTGACTCATCGTTGAATAGGCAATAACGCGCTTGATATCAAACTGGGTCATGCCGATTGTCGCCGCAACCAAAGCCGTCAGCGCGCCAAACACGCAAACAACCATCAGCGCGACAGGCGCAAATTCCAAAACCGGCGAAAACCGCACCATCAAAAACACACCGGCCGTCACCATCGTTGCCGCGTGAATCAGCGCAGAAACCGGTGTAGGGCCTTCCATCGCGTCAGGCAGCCACGTATGCAGACCCAACTGCGCCGACTTTCCGACCGCCCCGGTAAACAGCAACAGCGCAATCACCGTCAGGGCATGAAGCTCCATCCCCAGAAAATCAAAATGATAATCGGCCATCTGTCTTGTCTGGGCGAAAATATCGTCAAACTGGATGGTGCCGAACACAACGAAGGTCGCAAAAATCCCCAGCACCAGTCCGAAATCGCCGATCCGGTTGACGACAAACGCCTTGACGGCCGCCGCATTCGCGCTTTCCTTATGGTTCCAGAAACCGATCAGCAAATAAGACGCCAGACCGACCCCTTCCCAGCCGAAGAAAAGCTGTAACAAATTATCCGCCGTCACCAGCATCAGCATCGCAAAGGTAAAAAGGCTCAGATAAGCCATGAATCGTATGCGATGCGGGTCGTGGCTCATATAACCGATCGAATAAACATGCACGCAGGCCGAAACAATGTTGATCACACACAGCATAACGACGCTGAGCGTATCCATCCGCAGCGACCATTGCGCGGAAAATGCCCCGATATCAATCCACGATGCCAGCGTCACCGTTCGCACAGCATCATTCAAGGCAACATCATAAAACAAGATGATCGAGGCAAAAGCAGCCACGAAAACACCGGCGCAGGTAATAAAATTCACACCTTTTTCGCCGATCTGGCGGCCGCATAAAAACGCGACCAAAAATGCAAAAAGCGGGGAAAATACGGCAAAAATTTCCATTGCTGCGCCCCTACCCTTTCAATTCCGAAATATCTTCAACCGCGATCGTGCCGCGATTACGGAAGAACACAACCAAAATCGCCAGCCCGATCGCTGCCTCGGCGGCGGCAACCGTCAGGATAAAGATGGCAAATACCTGTCCCGTCAGGTCACCAAGATAGGCTGAAAATGTGACAAAGTTGATATTCACCGCCAGCAACATCAATTCGATCGACATCAGGATAACAATCACATTCTTGCGGTTGAGAAAAATGCCGAAAATGCCGATTGTGAAAATCAGCGCCGCCAGAACCAGAAAATGCATCATGCCGACATCGATCATCTGCTACAGCCCCGTTCCCGACGTTACTTTTTTAACTTCCATGGCATCTTCAGGGCGGCGGGCAAACTGGTCGGCAACCTGCTGACGCCGGACGTCGGGTCTGACCCGCAAGGTCAGGACAATCGCCCCGATCATCGCCACCAGCAAAATCATCCCGGAAATCTGGAATGCCAGAAAATAATCCGTATAAAGAACCGCGCCCAAGGCTTCGGTATTGGTGACGCTTTCATCTATCGGCAGCTCCAGCGCCGCCCGCATCTCCGGCGCGGCATCCCACGCCATATACAGCATGACAAGCTGTGACAGCAGCATCAGCCCGACCAGCAGCCCGATCGGCGCGATTTTCATAGCGCCGCGCCGCAAATCACCAAAGCTGATATCGAGCATCATCACGACAAACAGGAATAAAACCGCGACCGCCCCGACATAGACAATCGCCAGAATAAAGGCTAGAAACTCCGCCCCCAGCAAGATAAACAAACCGGCCGCGTTGAAAAAACCCAAAATCAGGAACAGAACGGAATGAACCGGATTACGCGCCGAAATCACCATGACCGCGCTGACGAGCAGCACAGCGGCAAAAATGTAAAAGATGACATCCTGAATCATAATACGCGCTTTAATAGATCAGATAAGTTCATGACTTTTCTAATATTTTAATCCCGCTCGTTCAAGCCTGTTTCAGGAAAAAAACCGTTTCATCAACCGTGAAAACCCGAATAGTGAATCTCTAGGATCAAGACGCGCTGCTTTCTGGCCTGTCTTTTTTGTCATCCCCGCTCCCGTGCGGAGATCTATGCGCATTATTGCCGTTGCTTTTCTGGATGCCCGCTCAAGGCGGGCATGACAATTAGGGGGCGGTGGGCATGACAGTTAGAGGTGAACGGGCATGACAAAAATCAGGCAGGCGCTGTAAGGCCTTCCCCTAGCGATAAGGCGCATCCGCCGCAAGATTACGGGCGATCTGGGCTTCCCAGCGATCGCCGTTATCCAGCAGCTTTTCCTTATTATAAAAAAGCTCTTCGCGGGTTTCAGTCGCAAATTCAAAATTCGGCCCTTCGACAATCGCATCCACCGGGCAGGCTTCGGCGCACAGCCCGCAATAGATGCATTTAGTCATATCAATATCATAGCGCGTCGTGCGGCGGGATCCGTCATCGCGCGGCTCCGCCTCGATCGTGATCGCCAGCGCCGGACAGATTGCTTCGCATAATTTGCAGGCAATGCACCGTTCCTCGCCGTTCGGGTAACGGCGCAGCGCATGCTCGCCGCGAAAGCGCGGGCTGATCGGGCCTTTCTCGTAAGGATAGTTAATCGTGACTTTCGGCCTGAAAAAATATTTCAGCGTCAGCCCCATCCCCTTGATGATTTCCGGCAATAAAAAGCTGCGTGCTAGCTTATCCATTCGTAACCCCGTCAATTTATGGCAGCGCGTCAAAGACCAGCAGCGTTCCGGCCATCACCACAACCCACAGCAGCGTGAAAGGCAGGAAGATCTTCCACCCCAGACGCATTAACTGGTCGTAACGATAGCGGGGGAACGTCGCCCGCGCCCAGACAAAGAAAAACAAAACACCGGTCGTTTTCAGGACAAACCAGACAAAACCGGGAATAAATGCCAGCGCCTCGATCCCGAGAGGCGGCAGCCAGCCCCCCAGAAACAGGATCACCGTCATGGCGCTCATCAAAATCATGTTGGCGTATTCACCAAGGAAAAACAGCGCAAAAGTCATGGCCGAATATTCAACCATAAACCCGCCGGCAAGTTCAGATTCACCTTCCGGCAGGTCAAAAGGCGCCCGATTGGTTTCCGCCAGAATTGAAATCAAAAACACCGCCAGCATCGGCAACAGCAATAGCTGCACCCACCACGGGCGCTCGGCCATAACGATCTCGGTCAGGTTAAGCGACCCGACACACAGCAGGACACAGACAATCACCAGCCCCATCGACACTTCGTAAGACACCATTTGCGATGCCGAGCGCAGCCCGCCCAGAAACGCATAACGCGAATTTGACGCCCACCCGGCCATCAGCACGCCGTACACCGCCATTGATGACACGGCGAATAAATATAAAATCCCGACATTAATGTCAGCCAGAACCATTTGATAATCCACCGGAATAACCGCCCACGCCACCAGTGCCAGCATAAACAGCACCATCGGCGCCAAAATGAAAACCGGCTTATTTGCCTGAGACGGGATAATCGTTTCCTTGGAAAACAGCTTCAGCCCATCAGCGATGGGTTGCAGCAAGCCAAACGGCCCGACGGTCATAGGCCCCTGACGGCGCTGCATCGCGCCCATGACTTTTCGCTCGAAATAGGTCAGATAAGCCACCGCCAGCAATACCAGACCGCAGATCACCGAGATATGCGTCACGATCAAAACCAACGGCCAGATATAGTCAGACCAAAGCTCCGGCATCAGGCAGCCTCATCCTTTTCGTTTATATGCTGTTTTGCGACAAACTGCGTCAGGTCAGGCTTGAAATAATCAGGCCCTTTCAGAACCTTGCCGTCACTTTCGCGGCGCACCGGCTTGCCGTCCGCGCCGAGCTTGCTCATATTTGAGCGATGCACTTCATCAAATGCCGCCTGCTTGACGTGATGCAGCCCAAAAGACAAATAAGCGCCATCCAGCACATATTGCAGGTCGGTCAACGCATCAAGAACCTCGACCATATCTCCATCGGTCAAGGCTTCTTTTAACTCCTCAAGTTCTTCTGCTAACAAATTGATCCGCAACAAATTTGTCTTTTCGTCCGATATGTCGGCTTCGTCCCTGACCGGCAAATCAAAAGCCTCATGAAACGCCTGCACGGCTTTTAATGTCTTGTCCACTATTCTGCAGCCTCCATATCTTGCTTTTCCGTGATGCATTCATCCCGCATCAGACTTTGCGCGCATTTTTTCATGGTCGCAGAAGCCCTTGTAATAGCGTTAGTTATATAAAAATTCTCAATTGTCGGCTTAAATTTCTGGCCGGTGGTTTTACCGGCTTCGCCAAACCCGCCCCAGACTGCCGCCCCGGCAACATCAACCACACCCAGATGCGGCCATTCCAGTGCAATCCTTTCGCGCAGTTCCAAAAGATCATTATAGGGCAGGCTATGGCCGGTTGCGTCAGACAAGGCGCGGATAATTTTCCAGTCTTCCCGCGCCTGTCCGGGCGGATGAACCGCACGGCGCGCCATCTGGACACGACCTTCCATATTCACGTAAAGCGCATCTTTTTCGGTATAGGTCGCGCCGGGCAGAATCATATCGGCACGGTGAGCGCCATTATCACCATGATGGCCTTGATAAATGACAAAGGATTCCGGTGCGATCTGCGCCATGTCAAAATCATCCGCCCCCAGTAAATACACGACATCCATCGCGCCCAGATCAAACCCGTCCCCCGAATAAAACCCGACATCCAGCGCGCCGACCCGTCCGGCCGCATCATGAAGGATACTAAACCCGCACCAATCGTCACGCACCGCGCCAAAATGTTCCGCCATATCATGTAAAAGCGCATGAATCGCCAGCCCGTCTTCGCGGCAAAAAGCCCCCATACCGGCGATAATGACCGGATTTTTTGCATCTTTGAGAGTTTTTGCAAAGCCGCTGCGGCTTGTCATCAGCTTTTCCAGATCCTGCGGGGTCTCACCCAGATGTTCATAAGGATAAGTCAAATCACAAGCCGCCCCGACCAGCCCGACCGGAATATGCCTGTTCAGCCATGTCTTACGAATCCGCGCATTGACAAGCGTTGCTTCCCGGCGGGGGTTGGTGCCGACCAGCAATATCGCATCGGCTTCTTCCAGCCCCGCAATCGTGGTATTGAAAATATATCCGGCGCGTTCCGCCGGGTCAAAACGCGCGCCATCAATCCGACACTCCAGATTTCCTGCCCCCATCAGCCCCAGCAGGTCTTTCAGCGCAACAACAGACTCAACATCAACCAGATCACCGGCCAGCGCAGCGATCTTATCCGGCTTTGCCTGCTGAAGCTTTGCAGACAGCACGGAAAGCGCCTCTTCCCATGTTGCCTCACGCAGCGCGCCACTCTGCGGATCACGCAGCCATGGCCGGTCCAGACGGCTGCGCTTCAGCCCGTCATAGGCAAAACGTGTCCGGTCATTGATCCATTCCTCGTTAATATCCTCATGCAGGCGCGGCAAGATACGCATCACTTCGCCGCCGCGCGAATCAACGCGTATATTGCATCCCACCGCATCATGAACATCAATGCTTTCGGTTTTGGACAGCTCCCACGACCGCGCCTTGAACGCATAAGGTTTGGAAGTCAACGCCCCGACCGGGCAAATATCAATCATATTGCCCGATAGTTCGGTTGTAATAGATTTCCCGATAAAGGTATCAATTTCAACATCTTCGCCACGATGCATCAATCCCAGTTCCGTCATGCCGCCGATTTCCTCGCCAAACCGGACACAGCGCGTACATTGAATACAGCGTGTCATAATGGTCTTGATCAAAGGCCCGACTTCTTTGTTCGGCACGGCGCGCTTATTTTCGTGATAGCGCGACCGGTCAAACCCGTATGAGACAGCCTGATCCTGTAAATCACACTCACCGCCCTGATCACAAATCGGGCAATCAAGCGGGTGATTGATCAGCAAAAACTCCATCACCCCTTTGCGCGCCTTTTTCACAAGCGCGGAATCGGTTTGCACATTCATGCCATCCGCACATGCCAGCGCACATGATGCTTGTGGCTTCGGGGGGCCGGGCGATACTTCGACCAGACACATGCGGCAATTGGCCGGCACGGATAATTTATCATGATAGCAAAAGCGCGGAATCTCTATTCCCAGCTGCTCCGCCGCTTGCAGGATACTTGTCCCCGGCGCGACTTCGATCTCGATATCATTGATTGTCAGCTTTGGCATGTGATTATTTTCTCTGAAGTATGATCGGGCGGCTCTGGAAGTTCAGATCGAGCCATGCTTCATTTGTCATGTGGTGCACTGGCCTCAATATTTCAGCACGACGAGTCTTTACAACGCCCTCCCGGCCAAAACTCATACGGCCTTCCCATTCTATATCTCCGTCTCGGACAGAACTGTAAACCGTCAGCCTGTCACCGGGACTGAGGCAATTCAGCCCATCATAGCCTGCTTTGCCATATTCATGCAAAGACCAGATAATACCTTCCGTCCCCGTTTCGCAAAACGGTTCCAGACAGCCAAACAGGACGACGCCGTCTTCCCGCTCCAACCGCGCGGGCAAGGCTCGTGAAAACATCTCGCCCCACATCTCGGCAGGAGTATCTTTCTGGATACCGTGATTGTAGAGGACGCTGTGATCAAAAGCGATTGTGCCCTGCCACAACACATCTCCTTCGCTGACGGTTCTGAATATTTTGACAAGATCGCCACACTGCATCCGGACGGATGGAGAAGAATCATGTGCCGCTTTTTTCGTATCCTCATAGCGATCCATACCCCAGTCATACGCAATACGCGCCGTCCGCCAGCCAAAAGCAGCAAGCTGACGATTCGTTTCCTCTGCCTTTTCTCTCTGCGCTTCCGTTTCGTAGGGAATCTCCACCCTTTCGATTGACAACATCCCATGTATCGTTTTTAGATCTGGCATCAATATCTCCCTCAGGCCGCCTGTTTTCTGTATTCCAGAATGCGTTTTTCCATTTCAGGGCGGAAGTGACGGATCAACCCTTGAATCGGCCATGCGCTGGCGTCACCATGCGCGCAGATTGTGTGGCCTTCAATTTCTTTGGAAACATCAAGCAACATATCAATCTCTTCAACATTGGCATGACCCGTCACCATGCGCCGCATCACGCGCCACAGCCAGCCTGTCCCTTCGCGGCAAGGCGTACACTGGCCGCAGCTTTCATGCATATAAAAATAAGACAGGCGCGCAATGGCATAAACAATATCGGTGGATTTATCCATGACGATGACTGCCGCCGTCCCCAGACCGCTTTGTGCTTCGCGCAGGGAATCAAAATCCATCAAAACCTTGTCGCATATCTCTTTCGGCAAAAGAGGCGTCGACGACCCGCCCGGTATCACGGCCAGAAGATTATCCCAGCCGCCGCGCACGCCACCGGCATGTTTTTCGATCAGCTCTTTCAAAGGGATGCCCATGGCTTCTTCGACGTTACAAGGGTTATTCACATGACCGGACAGGCAGAACAGCTTGGTTCCGGTATTTTTATCATCCCGGCCAATCCCGCCAAACCACGCGCCGCCGCGGCGTAAAATGGTCGGCACGACAGCGATCGTCTCGACATTATTAACCGTCGTCGGGCAAGCATAAAGCCCGGCCATCGCCGGGAATGGCGGCTTGTTGCGCGGCTCTCCTTTACGGCCTTCGAGGCTGTTCAGCAGCGCTGTTTCCTCGCCGCATATATAAGCGCCCGCCCCGCGATGCAAAACAACATCAAAATCCCACCCCGACCCGGCGGCATTTTTACCCAGCAACCCGGCATCATAGGCTTCTTCAATCGCGCGAATAACGGCCGAGCCTTCATTGTAAAACTCACCGCGAATATAGATATAGGCATGATGCGCGCCCATCGCAAAACCGGCCAGCAGCGCCCCTTCCAAAAGCTTGTGCGGATCATGGCGCAAAATATCGCGATCCTTGCATGTGCCCGGCTCGGATTCATCGGCATTAATCACCAGATAATGCGGCTTTCCTGATTTTTCCGGGTCGGGCATGAATGACCATTTCATGCCGGTCGGGAAGCCCGCACCGCCGCGCCCGCGCAGGCCGGACTTTTTCATTTCCTCGATGATCCAGTCCTTGCCTTTTTTGATAAGCGCCGCCGTGCCGTCCCAGTCGCCGCGCGACCTAGCACGGTCAAGCGAGAAAGAGTCCCAGCCGTAAAGATTGGTAAAAATGCGATCCTGATCGTCGAGCATGATAATGTCTGTACGCTTTGAATGTCGTTACAAAGCTACCATACGACTCTTTGTGATTTAAGCAATAGTTTTAAGGTCTGACCCTAGTAAAAATCAGGGCGCCGGGCGGCAATTTCCTAAACGAATAACACGTTCGCCGTCTTTTGCTTCTTCAACCTTTTCGACTTCACATTGCATCGGACCGGTTGACTCG